>NZ_MAEY01000027.1:0-92557 GCF_002013745.1 Mycobacterium sp. D16Q16 | reverse complement strand
GTCGTCACCGGTGGAGGAGGCGGCGGGGGCGTGGTGGTCGTGATGATCTCGTTCCACGGCGTCGTGCTCGGGGTCGGCGTCACCGAGGTGCTCTTGGCGGCTCCAGTCGTCTCGTCCGAGCGCCCGGCTACCAGCAGCGCGACGGAGGCGACCAGGGTGATCGCGGCGATGATCGCCGCCACCCCGACGACCCACGGCCACCGCGGCGGAGGCGGCTCGTCGCCATCGACCAGCTCGGTGTCGTATTCGTCGTACGGCACGTACGGGCTGGTGAATTGCTCGGATTCGGGGGCCGAGTACGCCTGAGAATGAAACGCGGCGGAATCCGCCCCGGAAGAGTCAGCAGCCGCGGCGTCCGCATTCGGACCGTCCAGATCCGGAACTTCCCCGGGAGTCCCCGACCCTGGGTTGTCCGTCCCACTCATCTACACAAGTTCCTTTTCGTCACTTCCCGCTCCCCGGCGGGCTACCTGCCTGAGGCGCCATGGCAACGATAGCCAAAGCCATCCGGGGCGACGAAACCCGACGGCCGCAAAAACCAAACTGACCACCGGATTGTTATCGAAAACGTGAGAGTGCACACGGAGATGTCACACCAGTCACGGGAGTCTCGCGGCAAAGCACGAGCACGACCGTGAGACACGGCGCGAAAGACACGATGAGTTAGTGCTTCTCTGGCCCGACGTGGTACTCGAAGACCAGACCGGCGACCGCGCTGAGCACGAACACCGCACCGGCGGCAATCAGCCACGGCAGCCACAGCGCCACACCCACAGCGGTGGTGGCGGCGGCCAGCGCGATCATGATCGGCCACCAGCTGTGCGGGCTGTAGAAGCCCAGCTCTCCGGCGCCGTCGGCGACCTCGGCGTCCTCGTAATCCTCGGGCCGGGTGTCCAGGCGCCGAGCCACGAAGCGGAAGAAAGTCGAGATGATCAGCGACAGACCCGTGGTCATCACCATGGCAGTGGTTCCTGCCCACTCCACACCGCCGTTGGCGTACAGGGCGGTGAGTACTGCGTAGACCACGGTGGCCAGGGCGAAGAATCCGGTGAGGATCTCGAAGAGACGGGCTTCGATATGCATTCTGCGCTCCCTCGCCTAGTTCTTCGCCGCGTTGTTGTCCGCCGGCGCGAGCTCGCCGCGGCGGCCATCGAACGGTCTGGTGGTAATCGAGACCGGCGACTGCCCGATCGACGCCAGCGCCTCGGCGTTGGTCTTACCCGCCTTGCGCGCTTCCAGATAGAACTTGAAGTCATTGGGGCTGACCACGCGCAGCTCGAAGGCCATCATCGAGTGGTACGTGCCACACATCTCGACGCAGCGACCCACGAACGCGCCTTCCTTCAGGATCTTGCTGACCTGGAAGACGTTGTCGGAGTTGTTGGCCTTGGGCTCGGGCATCACGTCGCGTGTGAACAGGAACGGGACCACCCGGAACGAGTGGATGACATCGGCCGAGGCCAGCTGGAACTCGACGCTCTTGCCGCTGGGCAGCACCAGCACCGGGATCTCCGAAGAGGTTCCGACGGTCTCGATCTTGTCGAAGTTCAGGTAGGTGCGGTCCTCACGGTTCAAGCCGCGCACCGGGCCGACGATCTCCTTGCCGTGCGCGTCCTTGCCCTCGGGCTTGGAGCTCATGGCCTTCTTGCGCTCCGGATCGGCGCCCTCGTAGTTGAGGCTGCCGTCCTTGAACGCGACCTTCTGGTAACCGAACTTCCAGTTCCACTGGAAGGCGGTCACGTCGACGACGACCTCAGGGTTCGGGTCCTTGTGCATGACCTTGTTCTGCACCACGACGGTGAAGTAGAAGAGCACCGCGATGATCAGGAAGGGCACCACCGTCAGGATCAGCTCTAGCGGCAAGTTGTATCCGAACTGGCGCGGGAACTCGGTGTCGCCCGGCTTGTGCCGGTGGAACGCGACGGTCCAGAAGGTGAGGCCCCACACGATGACGCCGACGACCAGCGAGGCGACGACAGCCCAGGTCCACAGCGGGGCCATGTAGTCGTGGGCCTCCGGGGTGATGCCCTCGGGCCACCCGAACCGCAGCACTTCCTGGACGCTACAACCGCTGAGCAGGAAGCTCGCCGCGCCCAACAGCACCGCAGTGGCCAGCAAGGACGGCCGTGAGCCGGACCGTGCCCGAGCCTTTTCGCCCACGTGGCTCATCGGTGACGTCACGTTTTGCAGCCTCCTGTTTCGGTCCAGAATCCATCGCTGACCAGTGGCAGCAATCGAATACTACGCAGCGTAGACCACGCGGTCGCATCAGGGACGCGACGGGGCCGGTGTCGGGACCATGGTCCCGTGATAGGTCCGGTGATGTTGCATACTTGGCCGCGTGTGTGGACTGGTGGCGTGGCTGGGACCGCCCGGGTCTTCCCTCGAATCTCATAGCCCCGCGGTAGACGCGGCGATGGTGCATATGCGCCATCGCGGCCCCGATGAACCCGGGATTTGGCACGACGAGAACGTACTCTTCGGCTTCAACCGGCTTTCGATCATCGACATCGCGCATTCACATCAGCCGTTGTGCTGGGGACCGGCGGACGCCCCCGACCGCTACGTGCTGGTCTTCAACGGCGAGATCTACAACTACCTGGAGCTGAGGGAAGCGCTCAGGTCCGATTACGGCGCCGTTTTTGCCACCGAGGGCGACGGTGAGGCGATCCTGGCGGCCTACCACTTCTGGGGTCCGGACGCGCTGCACCGGCTGCGCGGCATGTTCGCCTTCGCGATCTGGGACACCGTGGAACGCGAGTTGTTCTGCGCGCGAGATCCTTTCGGCATCAAGCCGCTATTCATGGCGACAGGCCCTGGCGGCACCGCACTGGGCAGTGAGAAGAAATGCCTGCTGGATCTGGTGGACCAGCTGGGCATCGGGACCGAGCTGGACCTGCGGGCGCTGCAGCACTACACGACGCTGCAGTACGTTCCGGAGCCCGAGAGCCTGCACACCGAGATCAGGCGCCTGGAGTCCGGTTCGTATGCCCGCATCTCCCCCGGCCAGGAACCACGCGTCACGCGCTACTTCCCGGCCCGGTTCTCCGTCACGCCGTTCACCCGCGCGACCCGTCAGGCCCGGTACGACGAGATCACCGAGGTGCTCTCCGACTCGGTAGCCAAGCACATGCGGGCCGATGTCACGGTGGGATCGTTCCTGTCCGGCGGTATCGACTCGACTGCCATCGCCGCGCTGGCGATCCGGCACAACCCGAAACTCATCACCTTCACGACCGGCTTTGAGCGGCAAGGCTATTCCGAGGTCGACGTGGCGGTGGAGTCAGCCGAGGCAATCGGAGCCCGGCATGTGGTGAAGGTGGTCAGCCAGGAGGAATTCGTCTCCGCGCTGCCCGAGATCGTCTGGTACCTGGATGATCCGGTGGCGGATCCGTCCCTGGTACCGCTGTTCTTCGTGGCCCGGGAGGCGCGTAAGCACGTCAAGGTGGTGCTCTCCGGCGAGGGCGCCGACGAACTCTTCGGCGGTTACACGATCTACCGGGAGCCGTTGTCGCTCAAACCTTTCGAATACTTGCCCGGCGCGCTGCGACGTGGTGCCGCGCGGCTCTCCGCCGCGATCCCGGACGGGGTACGCGGCAAGAGCCTGCTGCACCGTGGGTCAATGACGCTGGAGCAGCGCTACTACGGGAACGCTCGTAGCTTCGATGACGAACAGCTGCGCGCGGTGCTGCCGCACTATCGCCCGGAATGGGGTCACCAGGACGTCACCGCCGCCCTCTACGAGCGATGCGCGGGCTGGGATCCGGTGGCGCGCATGCAGTATGTGGATCTTTTCACCTGGCTGCGCGGCGACATTCTGGTCAAGGCCGACAAGATGACGATGGCGAACTCGCTGGAGCTGCGAGTGCCATTCCTGGATCCCGAAGTCTTCAAGGTGGCCTCGCAGCTGCCTTACCGCGAGAAGATCACCCGGGAGACCACCAAGTACGCGCTCCGCAAGGCACTGGAACCCATTGTGCCGGCTCATGTTCTGCACCGGACCAAGCTCGGCTTCCCGGTACCCATCCGGCACTGGTTCGTCGACGGACTACTGCACGACTGGGCCCGCGAGATGCTGGCGACCACGCAGGCTGGACACCTGATCGATGTGCCTGCCGTCGGCCGGATGCTCACCGAGCACGCCGCCGGGGTCAGCGATCACAGTCGCAGGCTGTGGACGGTGCTGATCTTCATGCTGTGGCATGCGATCTTCGTCGAGCAGTCGGTGCGGCCGAACATCCAGGCGCCGCACTACCCGGTGCAGCTCTAGAGAGCGGCACCGATCTCGTCGGCTGCTTCCTGGCCATACGCATCGGCGAGGCGGGCCCGCGCATCATCGTGCGCCCATACCCATTCCTGGGTGCCGACAGTTTCCAGAACCAGCGTGGCCACAAGCGATCCCAGCTGTGCCGAACGCTCCAGGTTCAGGCCGGCGCTGCGACCGGTGAGGAATCCGGCACGCCATGCGTCACCGACACCGGTCGGGTCGACCTGCCCCTTCTCCGGGACCACGCCCACCTTGAGGGACGTGCCGTCCTTCTCGACGATCTCGACGCCGTTGGGGCCCAGGGTTGTGATCCGCAGCTCGACACGCTCACGCACGTCGGCCTCGGTCCACCCGGTCTTGGACAGCAGCAGATCCCACTCGTAGTCGTTGGTGAAGAGGTACTTGGCGCCACCGACGAGTTCGCGGGCCTGCTCGCCCGAGAGCCGGGCCAGCTGCTGCGACGGGTCGGCCGCGAACGGCAACCCCAGGCTGCGGCATTCCTGCGTGTGCCGGAACATGGCGTCGGGGTCGTTGGCTCCAATGATGACCAATTCCGGTGTCCCGGTGCGCGATACGACATCGGCAAGCGAGATATCGCGGGCTTCGGACATCGCACCCGGGTAGAAGGACGCGATCTGCGCCATGTCCTGATCGGTCGTGCAGACGAAACGCGCGGTATGGGCGGTTTCGGAGATCAACACCGCGTCGCAGTTGACGCCGTGACCCTCAAGCCAGGATCGGTACTCGGCGAAGTCCGCACCCACGGCACCCACCAGAGCGGGCTTGCCACCAAGCACACCGATAGCGAATGCGATGTTCCCCGCGACGCCACCACGACGGATTTCCAGATCGTCCACCAGGAAGCTGAGGGACACCTTCTGCAGGTGCTCGACCAACAGCTGTTCGGAGAACTTCCCGGGGAAGTTCATCAGGTGGTCGGTCGCAATGGATCCGGTGACGATGATGGACACGCGTGAGACCCTTCGTAGGATTCGGGCAGATTGGGTAGGTCGAGAGACAACCCCAGAAGCTTACCTAGCGTAACTGTTCGGGTAGTTGTATCCGATTGCTAGCCTGGATTGTTGGGGAGTGAGAACCGGGGAAACGAAATTCAGGAGAGTCCATGGCTGAACCAGGTTATTCGACGGTGCCCTACCCTGGTTTGCCGCCCATGCCGCCTCCGGTCGACTACCCCGAACGGAAGCGCAAGCTGCCCTCATGGCTGGCGCCGGCCGCCGTGGTGGCGGCGCTGGTGGTGCTGGCACTGCTGCTCGGATTTCTGACCAAGAATTCGGGGGTATCCCACCGGCCCAGTGAAGCGAAGATCGAACAGACCATCCAGGGCTACCTGGACGCGATGGCCAAGCTCGACATCGTGACGCTGGCACGCAACGCCGGCTGCGGCCTGTACGACGCGGTGCGCGACAAGGACACCGACGACTCGATTGTGCGCGCCAACGCTCAACAGTTTGTGGCGACGTTCGGAACAGCGACAGTGAAGTCGATCGACAAGGTCGTCTACTTCTCCGAGTACCAACTCAAGGTGTTGTTCACCGCGACGAGCCAGAAGCGAAAGGACGCTCCACAGGGGCAGGCCGAGCTACTGATCAACGAGGGCAAGATCTACGTCTGCTCCGCGTACATGCGCGGAGCGAACGCGTTCTGATCAGTTGAAGGAATCGCCGCAGGCGCAGGAGCCGGTGGCGTTCGGGTTGTCGATCGTGAAGCCCTGCTTCTCGATGGTGTCGACGAAGTCGATCGAGGCACCCTGGATGTACGGGGCACTCATCCGGTCCACGGTGAGCTTCACACCGTCGAACTCGCTGACGAGGTCACCGTCGAGGGTGCGGTCATCGAAGAACAGCTGGTACCGCAGACCCGCGCAACCACCGGGCTGGACGGCGATGCGCAGCGACAGGTCGTCACGCCCTTCTTGATCCAACAGCGCCTTGGCCTTGATGGCGGCGGCATCGGTCAAGACGGCACCATGGGTCTCGGTAGAGGTGGCAGTCGATTCGTCTTGCACAGTCATGTGGGATCTCCCCTGCGTCGAAGCTCTCGGGTGGACGTCCGTATCGGAAACGTCTAGTGACCTCAACGGTACCTCGTCTGCGGCTATTCCTACATCTATGCCCCAGCCCATATGGCCTCGCCCTGTGCCGCAGATACCCGTAGGGGGTATCGCCCGATTGTGCTACCGTACGTCCATGGCGATTCGCGCGCAAGGTCGCGCCCGACTCGCGCTGGTGGTGTTGTTCTTCGGCATGGCCGTCGCGCTGCCAGCCATGCTGCATTGCGTGCCCGGCGACGAGCATCCCAGCCCCCTCGCCGCCCATCACCTTAGCCTGGCCGCGTCCACCACAGCCGACTCACCGACGGCGGGTCGCAGTGCGGCAGTCGATCATTCGCACGCTGACAATGCCGTGCGCGCCGCCCTGTGCCAAAGCGTTGACGGACTCGCTGCGGCATTGCGTGGTGACAACGAACTGCGGGCGCTGGCAGCGTTCATCGCGGCATGTGTAGTCGCGGCTCTTGCCGTGTCGCCACATTTCGGCCTCTCCCGCGACCCGCCGTGGCGAGTCACGAAAGCGGCCTCACCCCGGTCAGGGCGCGTGCTGCTGACCGATCTGTGCATCATCCGACGCTGATCTGCATATCCAGGCCTTCGAATGAGGCCATTCCGGCGGCCGTTCACAGCGGCCCACCGCTGGTCGCGGCCTACCACCGCCGCCCACGTCCACGATTTGTCCACTTAGCCAGCACATATGCATGCGCCTGCACACCGTTTCCCGATTGGGGCTACCCGCCATGACCTCGTTCTTCGACTCACACCACGCCGAGCACTCCAACGCGCTATATCTAGCCTGTTCAGACGGGCCAGTCGTGCCCAACACTGCCAGCACGAACATCAGTGGCGACCTGTTCACCGTCCGCAATGTCGGGAATGTGGTGCCCACCGACCCCGCGGACGCCTCTGTCGATGCCGCCCTGGACTTCGCCGTGAACCAGCTTCAGGTGCGCTCGATCGTGGTGTGCGGACACTCACACTGCGGCGCGATGAAGACACTCCTGTCCGAATCGATCGACGCGCCCACCAGCCCCCTATGCCGGTGGCTCGACTTTGCACGCGAGACGCTGATCGCCTACCGCGACTATCACGTGGCCCGGGTCAGCGCGGCCGCCAGCGGTTTGGACGATGCCGACCAGCTCGCCGTGGTCAACGTTGCCATTCAGGTTGAACGGCTTGTGCGCCACCCGATTCTGGTGGCCGCGGCGGTTTCGGGGCGACTGCGCGTGACCGGGACGTTCTTCAGCGACACCGACGCCCGCCTCTATGAAGTCAGCACCAACGGGCTTCTCGCGCCGCACGGTTAAATACCTTGCCCCGTATATCAATTCGGCGCAGATGGATGTTTGCATGTGATTTGACGCATATTCATCACTATACCCCCCTGGGGTATAGTGATGAATATGCAACGTCGCAGACATCATCGCCAGCACAGGACACCGGGTTCGCGCGCGTCGAGGGGAGCCAAGTTCTCCGCCGCAGCGGCCATGGCAGCCAGTGCCATGACGTTGCTGGCATGGGCCACACCGACTCTCGCGAACGCGCACAACATCGGCGGTGGCGGCAATGCGGCCGACACCGTGCAGCATCTGCAGGGACACGGCTACTCAGTGCAGTTGAACGGCACCGCGGACGCACCGCTGTCTCAATGCGTCGCCACAGATGTCACCGGAGTCCCCAGTGATGAAACAGTTTTCACGACCGTCTACGTGACCGTCTCCTGCCGCGCCCACACCAGCTGACGGCTAGCCGCGTGACCAGTCACGGGCGATCTGGGCGGCCAAGCCGGCCAGCTGACCGGCCGCGTCGTCCATGGCCAGCTGTACAGAGCCCGCGAACTGGGCGATCGATTCGGCCCGCGCGATACCCGCCTGCTCATACTCGGTGGCCGTGAGCGCCACCTGCCCGGCCAGCACCAGCACCCGGGCGCCGGATGCCGCGGCGCGGCTCGCCACCGCTCCGGCCACCTTGCCGTGCAAGGTTTGGTCGTCGAACTTGCCTTCGCCGGTGATCACCAGCTCGACCCGAGCGATCGCAGCATCCAGGCCGGTGTGCTCGGCGACGATCCGCGCCCCCGACTCACGTCGCCCGCCCAGAGCCAGAAGCGCCGCCCCGATTCCGCCCGCGGCGCCTGCTCCGGCGAGATCGCGCACGGAGCGGCCGGTTCCGGCCTCCATCTCGGCGACCCACCCGGTAAGCCTTTCCTCCAGGCGTGTGACGGTCTCCTGGTCGGCTCCCTTCTGCGGGCCGAACACCGCGGCCGCACCACGGGGGCCCAGCAGCGGATGCTCGACATCGCTGGCGACCACCAATTCGGTGGTCGCCAGCCGCCGACGGGCAGCGTCGATCCCGCCAAGACCCTCGATGAGCCCCGCACCCCCGTCGGTGCAACTGCTGCCACCGAGGCCAACCACGATCCGGGTGGCTCCACCATCGAGAGCCGCGGCGATCAGCTGCCCGACCCCGGTGCTGTGGGCACGCCAGGCGGTGTCGGCCGACGGCACGCGCCCCAGCAGCGGCAACCCACAGGCCTGCGCGCACTCGATGTAGGCGGTCATTCCATCGAGTAACCATCCCGCGTCGACGTCATCGTCCAGCGGGCCGCGCACCCGCACCGCGTATCGGTGCGCCGACGGCAGCTGCGCCGCCAGCACGTCAACGAAGCCAGGGCCCCCGTCAGATTGCGGGCTGAGGATGAGAATGTCGTCGGGGCGAGCCCGCCTCCAACCGTCCGCGATGGCGCTCGCCGCCTCGGTGGCGGTGAGCGTGTCGCCGAAGCTGTCGGGCGCCACCAGAATCTGACTCATTCGCGCAGGATAATCTGGGCGTGTGAATCTGCTCGGCCGAAAGAAATCCACCTCCGAAAACGGCACCGTTAACGCTGTCAGCGCGTCCTCTTCGCCGTCCGATGAGACGGACGTCACATCACCGGCGCAGGCCGGAAAGGGCCGCCCCACCCCGAAGCGGGACGCCGGCAAGCGTCGTGGACCTGTCGCTCCGGCCCCGTTGACCAGCGCCGAGGCCCGGCAGCGTCGCAAGTCCCTGCGCGGGCCGAAACTGTCGCGCGCGGAGCGCAAGGCCGAGAACGCCGAGCGGCGCTCCCGGATGGCCGACAGTCGCGAAAAGATGATGGCCGGAGACGAGGCGTATCTGCTGCCCCGGGACAAGGGCCCGGTGCGCGCGTTCGCGCGCGACATCGTTGATTCGCGGCGCAATGTGCTGGGGCTGTTCATGCCCCTGGCGCTATTCCTGATCTTCTCCATGTTCGCGGTGCCGTCCGTCCAGGTTCAGATGTGGATGACCCCGGCGATGCTGGTTCTTATGATCGTCATGATCGTCGACGGCGTCTTCGTCGGCAGACTCGTGAACAAGCGTGTATCCGAGCGTTTCCCGACCAGCGACGAGGGTGGCTTCAAACTCGGCTGGTATGCGGCGAGCCGTGCATCACAGCTGCGCAAGATGCGCGCACCACGTCCCCGGGTGAACCGCGGCGAGCCGGTCTAGCCTCACAGTGTCCGGGGCTCTTCGCGCCAGCGGCTCATCGCCGTCCACCTCTCTGGTGCTCGGCGGAATTCGTTCGGGAAAGTCACGTTTCGCGGAGTCTCTGCTGCCCGCCTCGGGACCCGTGCGATACCTGGCAACCGGGTCGTCGGTCCGTGAGGATGCCGCGTGGGCGCACAGGGTTGCCGCACACCGGTCTCGGCGTCCCGATCACTGGACAACCGCCGAAACAACGGATATCGCCAACGAGCTGCGCACGGGTGAGGCGATGCCGACCCTCATCGACGATCTCGGGGGTTGGCTGACCGCGCTGATGGACAGCTGCGGCGCCTGGGACCGCGGCGGCGAGGTCGTCACCGCCGATATCGGTGCGCTGGTCGACGCGATCGGCGCCTACTCCAGCGACCTGGTGATCGTGAGTCCGGAGGTCGGGCTGTCCATCGTCCCCGCCACCGCATCCGGGCGCCTGTTCGCCGATCAGCTCGGAATCCTGAATCAGGCAGTGGCACAGCGCTGTCAGCGCGTACTCTTGGTGGTGGCCGGCCAGCCGCTGGCGATCAAGGGAGCTACCGCGTGACCAGCGGCGAGGCGCCGCGATTCGCCCCGGTCTCGGCACCCAATCCAGATATCGCCGCCGCCGCCCGCGACCGGCAACGGCAACTCACCAAACCGGAGGGCGCGCTGGGGCGGCTGGAAGAGCTCTCAGTGTGGGTATCGGCCTGCCAGAATCAATGCCCCCCTACGACATTCCGACGGCCGAGGGTGGTCGTTTTCGCCGGTGATCACGGTGTGGCCTCCGGTGGTGTATCGGCATATCCCCCGTCGGTGACAGCCCAGATGGTGCGGAATATCGATGCGGGAGGGGCCGCGGTCAACGTGCTCGCCGCGCTTGCCGGGGCCAGCGTGCGCGTGGTCGACATTGCCGTCGATACCGATGGTTCATTGACCGAATCCCTGGCCGCCCACAAGATTCGCCGCTCCAGCGGCAACATCGCGGTGCAGGACGCCCTCACCCTCGAGCAGACTCACGCCGCGCTGGCCGCCGGGATCGCCCTGGCCGACGCCGAGATCGATGGCGGAGCCGATCTGCTCATCGCGGGCGACATGGGTATCGGCAACACCACGCCGGCAACGGTCTTGGTGGCGGCCTTGACCGCCAGCGAGCCAGTGGCTGTGGTGGGTCGCGGCACCGGGGTCGACGACGCCGGCTGGGCACGTAAGACCGCCGCCGTGCGCGATGCGCTGCGCCGCACCAAAGATGTGCGCACCGACCCGGTCGCATTACTTAGTCGAGCAGGTGGTGCCGATCTGGCGGCAATCGCCGGCTTCGTGGCGCACGCCGCGGTGCGGCGCACCCCCGTGATGCTCGATGGGCTGGTGGTGACCGCGGCGGCATTGGTGGCCGAACAGCTCGCACCGGGGGCGCGACAGTGGTGGCTCGCCGGACATCGCTCCACCGAGCCCGCACATTCTCTTGCCCTGCAACGCCTTCGGCTGGAACCCATATTGGATCTGCAGATGCGGCTGGGCGAAGGTTCCGGCGCGCTCGTCGCGCTGCCCGTCTTGCAGGCCGCCGCGGGCACGCTGGCCCAGATGGCGACGTTCGACGAGGCCCGAATCGACGGGCCAGGCACGTGAACCGGCTGCTGCGGCTACTTCGGCCCGTCGGCGGCGCATTCGAGTTCGCCACCGTGGCACCGGTTCCCGCACGACTCGCCGGGTCGCTCTCGGGTCCGGTATTGGGAGCGCTACCGATGGTAGGCGCCGCCCTGGGTGCGCTGGCCGCGGCCGTCAGCTGGATCATGCACTTCGCGTACATGGCGCCACTGGCCGGGCTGGCAGCGGTCACGGTGATGATCCTCGCGACGCGTGGACTGCATATCGACGGACTGTCCGACACCACGGACGGGCTGGGCTGTTACGGGCCACCGGAGCGCGCGCTCACCGTGATGCGCGACGGTTCGGCGGGACCGTTCGGGGTGGTGGCGGTCGTCATCGCCCTACTGGCGCAGACGTTGTCCTTCGGAGTGCTGGCTTCACGGCAGGAGTGGCTGGCCATCGCGCTGGCGGTCGCGGTGGGACGGGTCAGCGCGGTCGTGGCGTGCCGCCGTGGGGTGCCCGGTGCCGCGCACAGCGGCTTCGGTGCCAGAGTGGCCGGATCTCAACCGCTGTGGCTCGCGGGAGTGTGGGGGCTCGCGGCGATGGCCGTCGGCGTCCTCGCACAGCCCTGGCGGCCGTGGCAGGGGCCGGCCGCGGTGGTCGTCGCGCTCGCCGTCGGTGCGCTCCTGGTACGCCATTGCGTACGCAGGTTCGGCGGCATCACGGGCGACGTGCTGGGTGCGAGCATCGAGGTGACCACCACGCTGGCTGCGCTCGGCTTCACGGCCTCATGACGCGGCGACGAAAGATTCATCAAGAGTTCGTGGCCTCACCGGCCTGTGCGGTCGCGTTATCCGGTGCGGTGGGCCACTATTCGAACCTATGCCGCGCAACCCTGTGAACCCCGCCGGTGAGACACCGGATATGGGGATACCCGAACCGATCGCCCGATCGATGTCGATGGCCGAGCAGTACGAGTGGCATCGCGGGTATCTGGGCCGTCACGCGGTGTCCCGCCGTAACTTCCTTCGCGGGTCGGCTGCGGCCGCCGCGGTCGCCGCACTGGGGGTATCACCGTTTGGGCGGCGTGCGTATGCGGACGACTCCCCCCTGAGCGTGGCCGGCAGGCGCGTCGGGTTCGGCGCCGACTCCTCCAGCCAGCTCAGCTTTTCCGGGCAGCTGTCCAGGAATCCGCACGACACCAAGATCTTTCTCGACCACGGCCCCACGCCTGAACTCGGCGCCTCCCTGGAAGCCGAGGTCCGCAATCTGGTGACACAGATCCCGTCCAGCGACCATGGTGTGCTGGCTGCCGAACAGTTCTACGTCCACGCGCCCGTGCAGGGGATCGGCGGCGGTACGGAGCATTTTTACCGCTGGCGCAGCAGCGACGGGTTCCTCAGCGACACCCGTTCGGCCGCGACGGCCATGCCATCCACACGAAACGCGCTCGCCCCCTTCCGTTTCACCATGATGGGTGATCAGGGCACCGACGAGACTCCGTCACTCCCACCGGGCCTGGCCGCCGGTGAGTACGACGACAACTACTACAGCGCGGACAACGACCCTGCCGTGTCACACACGCAGAACGTCTTGAACCAGATTGTGGCGTGCCGGCCCGATTTCCACATCTTGGCAGGCGATATCGCGTACGCGGACCCGTCCGGAATGGGGAAAAAGCCCCAGTTCGTGCCCTCCGGCGCCAAGCCCGCAACCGGGTTCGACAAGTACAACCCGTTTGTCTGGGATGCCTATCTGACATCCATCGAACCCAGCGCTTCCGTCACACCGTGGATGTTCGCGACCGGTAACCACGACATGGAGGCGGCGTACGGAAACCACGGCTACGGCGGGCATCTGGCCCGTCTCGGTTTTCCCGGCAACGGCCCCACCGGATGCCCCTCGGCGTACTCGTTCACCTACGGCAATGTTGCGGTGCTCTCACTGGACGCCAACGACGTCTCGTATGAGATCCGGGCAAACACCGGATACTCGGGTGGAGCCCAAACTGGTTGGGTGGGAAAAACTTTGGCGGCATACCGCGCCAACCCGAACATCGATTTCATCGTGTGCTTTTTTCACCACTGCGCCTACTCGACGACCCTCTCGCATGCCAGCGACGGTGGCGTCCGCGACGCGTGGTGCGCGCTGTTCGATCGCTATCAGGTGGATCTGGTGCTCCAAGGGCACAACCACGTGTTCGAGCGCACCGATCCCATTCGTGCGGGGCGACCGACCACGGAGGCCGGCGACAATTCCATCGTCTACCCGGAATCGGATGGCACCGTGTACTACACGGTGGGATCCGCGGGCCGGCCCCGCTACGACTTTCAGCCAGGCGAGCCCGAGGGATACCGTGGCCGCGAGCTCGCCGACACACTGGTTCCCAACAGCTATGTCTGGGCGCCCGACGGCAGTAAGCACGCCGAAGCGGTCACGTGGTCGCGGGTGCGCTATCGCAACTATGCGTTCATTCGCGTCGACGTGCGCCCCGGAACCTTCAGCAGCGAAATGGACGTCACCGCCGTCGACGAATACGGCCGCGCCTTCGACACGGTGACCTATCGCCGCCCCGTACGCGCGGCGGCGCCCTAACCGAGCTTGGTGATCCAGCCGTGGGTGTCGGCGAAGGTGCCGCGCTGAATTCCGGTCAACGTGTCGCGCAGCGCCATGGTCACCTCACCCGGTTCCCCATCACCGATGGTGAACTCGCCACTTGAGTGCTTGACGCGGCCAACCGGCGTGATGACCGCCGCGGTGCCGCAGGCGAACACCTCGGTGATCTCACCGGAGGCCGCCTTCTTCTCCAGCTCGTCCACATCGATCTTGCGTTCCTCGATGGCGAAGCCGGCGTCGGAGGCCAGCTGCAACAAGGACTTCCGGGTGACACCGGGCAGCAGTGAACCCGACAATTCGGGAGTCACCAGGCGAGCCTCGCCGTCGCGACCGAACACGAAGAACAGGTTCATACCACCCATTTCTTCGATGTACCGGCGCTCGATGGCATCGAGCCACACCACCTGATCGCAGCCCTCGTCGGCGGCCTGCGCCTGGGCGACCAGCGAGGCGGCGTAGTTGCCACCTGTCTTGGCCGCGCCGATCCCGCCGGGTGCGGCGCGCACGTATTCGTGCGAAAGCCACACGCTGACCGGCTTGATGCCCTGCGAGAAGTACGCACCGGCCGGTGAGGCGATGAGCAGGTACCGGTATTCGGCGGCGGGCCGCACCCCGAGGCCCGCCTCGGTGGCGATGATGAACGGCCGCAAATACAGCGATTCCTCGCCGCCGCCCGGCGGCACCCAGTCGGAGTCGACGGCGATGAGCTGGCGCAGCGATTCGATGAACAGCTCTTGCGGCAGCTCGGGGATGGCGATGCGGCGGCAGGACTGGATCATCCGTTCGGCGTTAGCCTCGGGCCGGAACGCGGCGATGGTCCCGTCGGGTTGCCGGTACGCCTTGAGCCCCTCGAAGACCTCTTGTGCGTAGTGCAACACGATGGCGGACGGGTCAAGAGTGATGGGGCCGTAGGGCACCACTTGCGCATTGTGCCAACCGTTTTCGGTGTTCCAGTCGATGGACACCATGTGGTCGGTGAAGTACTTCCCGAAGCCCGGCGCGGCCAGTACCTCAGCCCGACGCGCCGGGCTGGCCGGAGACGGGTTGAGTTGCCGGGTGAACTCGGGAAGCGGATTCATGCTCGGCAGTCTAGCTGTCCGCTGTCGCCACATCCGAACCCATTATCCGACGTTGACGTCCACGAACGGCGGTTTGACGACCTCGCATTCGATCTCCCGGCCACGCACGTCGACAGCGACGGTGTCCCCGTCGGCGATCTGAGCAGAGCTGTCCAGCAGGGCCAGGGCGATACCGGTCTTGAGGGTCGGCGAGAAGGTGCCCGAGGTAGTCACCCCTACCGGCTCGCCACCCGAGAGCACCGTAAGATCGGGGCGCAACACGCCCCGGCCGGTGGCTCGCAGGCCGCGCAGGGTACGGCGCGGACCCTCCGCCTTCTCTTGAGTGAGGGCATCACGGCCCCAGAACGCGTCCTTCTTCCAGCCGACGGCCCACCCGGCCCTGGCCTGGACCGGGCTGATGTCGGCGGAGAGCTCATGCCCGTGCAGCGGATAACCCATCTCGGTGCGCAGCGTGTCGCGTGCGCCCAGACCGGCAAGCTGACCGCCCGCCGCGGTGATCGCCGGCAACAGCGCATCGAACACCGCACCGGCAGCGTCCCAGGACGGCAGCAGCTCGTAGCCGTGTTCCCCGGTGTAGCCGGTCCGGCACACGCGCACCGGCAGACCGTCGAGCGTCGCGTCCGCGTAGGCCATGTATTCCATATCCGTTGGCAGTCCGAGCCCTTGCAGCACGTCCGCCGACTTAGGCCCCTGCACGGCCAGCACCGCGTAGTCGCGGTGCTGGTTGGTGATCGTGATGCCCTCGGGGGCCTTCTCCTGCAGAGCGGCCACCACCGCGGCCGTGTTGGCGGCATTGGGCACCAGGAAGATCTCGTCATCGGAGACGTAGTAGGCGATGAGGTCGTCGACGACACCCCCGGTCTCGGTGCAACACAAGGTGTACTGGGCCTTGCCCGGTCCAATCTTGTTGAGATCGTTGGTAAAGCATGTATTGATGAAGGCTGCGGCGCCCGGTCCGCGCACCAGCGCCTTACCCAGGTGGCTCACGTCGAACAGGCCGACAGCCTCGCGGGTAGCGGTGTGCTCCCCCACTGTGCCGGCGTATGACACCGGCATGTTCCAGCCCCCGAATTCAGCGAAGGTGGCGCCCTGCGCGGCGTGCCGATCGTGAAGTGGGCCGAGTAACAGATCCGTCATGGCGTTCACCCTAATTGGCGCATCATTCGCTTTCACTAGGCTATGAGCCTATGAGCGCATACACGGCACCTTCGTTCACCCTGGCCACATCCATTCCGCAGCGCGGGGTCTCCGCGGCAGTACTGCTCGTGGGCGTGCGCCCCAGCGAGAAGGAATCCGACAAGGGCCCCAAGGTGGCCGACGCCCAGCTGCTGGACAAGGCGGTCGTCAAGTCCATCGAGGCCGCGCTCAAGGCAGTCGGGGCAACTGGCTCGGCCGAGCAGCTCACCCGGGTGGTCGTGGACGGGCTGCCGGTGGCCAGTGTGCTCGCGGTAGGACTGGGCAAGGCCGACACCGCCGAGTCGATCCGTCGCGCCGCCGGGGTCGCCGCACGGTCACTCGACAGCGTCGAA
Organism: Mycobacterium sp. D16Q16; assembly: GCF_002013745.1. NCBI lineage: Bacteria > Bacillati > Actinomycetota > Actinomycetes > Mycobacteriales > Mycobacteriaceae > Mycobacterium > Mycobacterium sp. D16Q16. Next base: position 75,898 of record NZ_MAEY01000027.1, on the reverse strand, counting down.
ACCCTGGTGACCACGCTGTCCGCGCAGGATGTCGACGCCACCGTGCAGGGGCTGGTGCTGGGCGGATACCGCTTCGCGGAATTCCGCAGCGCCAAGACGGCACCGAAGGATGCTGGGCTGCAGAAGGTTACGTTGCTCGTCGGCGACAAAGGGCGCGCACAGAAGGACGCCATGGAGCGCGGTGCCGCCGTCGCCGCTGCTGTCGTGATTGCCCGCGATCTGGTGAACACTCCGCCCAGCCACCTATTCCCCGCCGAATTCGCCAAGCGCGCAAAGACGTTGGCGGCGGCCGAGGGTATCGAGGTCGAGGTCCTCGACGAGAAGGAACTGGCCAAGGGCGGCTACGGCGGTGTCGTGGGAGTGGGCAAGGGCTCCTCGCGCCAGCCGCGCCTGGTGCGATTGACCTATCGCGGCGCGAAGGGCAAGAAAGCCAAGACGGTCGCTCTGGTGGGCAAGGGCATCACCTTCGACACGGGCGGCATCTCGATCAAGCCGGCCGGCGGTATGGAGAACATGACCTCCGATATGGGTGGGGCGGCAGCGGTTATCGCGGTCACCGTGCTGGCGGCCCGCCAGCAGTTGCCGATCGACGTGATCGCGACGGTACCCATGGCCGAGAACATGCCGTCGTCGACGGCGCAGCGTCCCGGTGACGTGTTGACCCATCTGGACGGCACCACCGTCGAGGTGATCAACACCGACGCCGAGGGCCGACTGATCCTCGCTGACGCGATCGTGCGGGCCTGCCAGGACGAGCCCGATTACCTGATCGACACCGCGACGCTGACCGGTGCGCAGGTGGTGGCGCTGGGTACGCGCACCCCCGGCGTGATGGGCACCGACGAGTTCCGGGACCGAGTGTCGTCGATCTCGCAGTCCGTGGGCGAGAACGGCTGGGCCATGCCGCTCCCCGAGGAACTGCGCGACGATCTCAAGTCCCGGGTGGCCGACCTGGCGAACGTCACCAATCACCGCAACGGCGGCATGCTGGCGGCCGGGTTGTACCTGCGCGAGTTCGTCGCCGACGGCGTGCAATGGGCACATATCGACGTCGCGGGCCCGGCGTTCAACACCGGCGGACCGTGGGGCTACATCTCCAAGGGCGGCACCGGTGTGCCGGTGCGGACCATCTTCGGGGTGCTGGAAGACATCGTCGAGAACGGGTAAGCGCCGCTAGGCGCCTTCCTCGGCCGCGCGGCGCTTGAGAATTCGCTGCCGGGCGTCGTAATCACGTTTGCGTTGCGGGTACCCGGTGCGGTGCACGTCGTACACCGGGATTTTGAGCCTCTCGGAGATTCGCCGCGCACCAGCTACCCCGCCGACGCGGCGGCGAGTCCACTCACCATCACCTGCGATGAGAATCACGGTGACGTCGGAGAAGTTGGTTTGCGGTTCGACATAGGCCTCCACGCCGGTGCGCGCCGCGGCCCAGGCCGCGAGGTAGCGCACATCGTCGTTCGTGCCCTGTGTGGTCTGCCCCCCGCGGTTGCTTCGAAAGGCGTCGAGCCATGCCATGCGTCCATGGTGCCAGCTAATCCTGAGATCACGCTGTCATCCGCGTGGTCATCCCACTGAGAATCGCTTCAGTCTGCTGGTCTGCCCGGCAACGATCCGCACCGTCGATTTCGGCACGTCCAAATACTCGGCAAGCAACGCGACGGCAGCCTTGTTGGCTTTGCCGTCGATCGCCGGCTCCCGCACGAAGAGGGTCAACGCGCCGTCGTCGGCAACCTCGACAACAGGCCCCTTGCGGCTGCCGGGCTTGATGACGCAGACGACTGTGCGCACACTCACCCTTCGATCTTGGACCCGGGCAGGCGCGCCGTTCCACTCAGTGACAGGATTGACCCGCTGGCCACGTCGCTGTGGTAAGCCAGATATGTCCACATTGTGTGAGCCGCTATCGGAACCTTTTCAGGAGTGGAAACCATGGCCTTCTCCGTCCAGATGCCCGCCCTCGGTGAGAGCGTGACCGAAGGGACGGTGACACGGTGGCTCAAGCAAGAGGGCGACACGGTCCAAGTCGACGAGCCATTGCTCGAGGTCTCCACCGACAAGGTGGACACCGAGATCCCCGCTCCCACTTCGGGTGTGCTGACCAAGATCAGCGCCCGTGAGGACGACACCGTCGAGATCGGTGGCGAGCTCGGCGTAATCAGCGAGGCCGGCGAAGCAGCCCCCGCGGAGTCGGCGCCCGCCCCCGCAGCGGCCGCGCCCGCTCCGGAACCTGCACCAACGCCCGCACCGGAACCCGAACCGGCGCCAGCGCCGACACCGGCTGCTGCTCCTGCCCCAGCGGCCGCCGCCGCTCCGGCGGGCCCCGGCACCTCGGTCACGATGCCCGAGCTCGGCGAGTCCGTCACCGAGGGCACTGTGACCCGCTGGCTCAAGAAGGTCGGCGACGAGGTCGGGGTGGATGAGCCGCTCGTCGAGGTATCCACGGACAAGGTCGACACGGAGATTCCGTCCCCGGTCGCCGGTGTGCTGCTGAGCATCTCGGCCAATGAGGACGACACCGTCGCCGTGGGTGGCGAACTCGCCGTTGTCGGGGCAGCTGGTGCCGCTCCCGCCGCGGCACCCGCACCCGCGCCTGCCCCCGAACCCGAGGCAGCGCCTACGGCACCGCCCGCGCCTCCGGCACCTGCACCCGCACCTGTCGCACCCCCTGCGCCCGCGCCCGCAGCTGCCCCGGCACCTGCCGCGCCCGCACCTGCTCCAGCGGCGGCTCCCGCCGCCACTGACGGCGCAAGCGATAACCCATATGTCACGCCGCTCGTGCGCAAGCTCGCCGCTGAGAACAACGTGGACCTGTCCGCGCTGACCGGCAGCGGCGTGGGTGGACGCATCCGCAAGCAGGACGTCCTGGCTGCTGCCGAAGCAGCCAAGGCCCCCGCTCCGGCAGCAGCTCCCAAGGCGGCCGGAGCCCCTGCGCCGTCGACTCCGGCAGCTCCGGCTGCGCTGGCACACCTGCGTGGAACCACGCAGAAGGCCAACCGGATTCGCCAGCTGACCGCCAAGAAGACGCGCGAGTCGCTGCAGCAGACCGCACAGCTGACGCAGACCCACGAGGTCGATGTCACCAAGATCACGGCACTGCGTGCTCGCGCCAAGGCCACCTTCGCCGAGCGCGAGGGCGTCAACCTGACATTCCTGCCCTTCTTCGCCAAGGCCGCGGTCGAGGCGCTCAAGGCGCACCCGAACGTCAACGCGAGTTACAACGAAGACACCAAGGAGATCACCTACTTCGACGCCGAGCACCTGGGTATCGCGGTCGACACCGATCAGGGGCTGCTGTCTCCGGTGATCCACAATGCCGGTGACCTGTCGCTGGCCGGGCTGGCCCGCGCCATCGCCGATATCGCCGGTCGCGCACGTTCGGGGAACCTCAAGCCCGACGAGCTCGCCGGCGGCACCTTCACCATCACCAACATCGGCAGCCAAGGTGCGCTGTTCGATACCCCGATCCTGGTGCCGCCGCAGGCCGCCATGCTCGGCACTGGTGCAATCGTGAAGCGTCCCAGGGTTATCCGTGACGACGCGGGCAACGAGTCGATCGGCATCCGGTCGGTCTGCTACCTGCCACTGACCTACGATCACCGCCTGATCGACGGAGCCGACGCGGGGCGGTTCCTCACCACGATCAAACATCGCCTGGAAGAGGGGGCTTTCGAGGCGGACCTGGGTCTGTAGCTCATGCGCATCGTCATCGCCGGCTCCTCGGGGGTGATCGGGTCGGCGCTTGTCGCGTCACTGCGTGCCGCAGACCACACCGTGGTCCGACTGGTTCGCCGCGACCCGATGGGCCCCGATGAACAGCGCTGGGATCCGGCGAGCGGGCAAATAGAATCCGGCGCTCTGGACGGTGCCGATGCCGTCGTCAACATGTGTGGCGTCGGCGTCGGCGACAAACGGTGGTCGGGCGCCTACAAACAAGAGATCTACGACAGCCGCGTCATCCCTACCGAGGTGCTGGCCGGTGCCGTCGCCGATGCTGGCATACCGGTGTTGATCAACGCCTCCGCGGTCGGCTACTACGGCGACAGCGGAGACCGCGTCATCGACGAAACCGCATCCAGCGGTGACGGTTTCCTCGCTCGCGTGTGCGTCGACTGGGAGGGAGCAACCGAGGAGGCCGCGCAAGCCGGAGCCCGGGTGGTGATCGTCCGCACCGGCCTGGTGCTGTCCCCCGCCGGCGGCCTCTTCGGCAGGTCACGCCCGTTGTTCTCCCTCGGCCTCGGTGCACGGCTGGGCAACGGGCGCTGGTACATGCCCTGGATCAGCCTTGAAGACCAGATCCGTGCCCTCGAGTTCGCATTGACCGAATCGGCCCTCTCGGGCCCGGTCAACCTGACCGGGCCCGCACCGGTGACCAATGCGGAGTTCACCGCAGCCCTGGCCCGGACGCTGCATCGCCCCACCCTGCTGGTGGCACCGCAATTCGCGTTGCGCGCCATCTTCGGCGAGTTCGCCGATGCCGAACTGACCCGCAGCATGCGGGTCATCCCCGCGGTCCTGGAACGGCACGGATTCGAGTTCGAGCACCACACCATCGGCGAGGCGCTGGCCTACGCCAACAACAGTCGACCAATGAAGTGAGATAATGGAACCCGTGCACCGCACTCATGGATCCATCCGATCCAGCGCAGATCCCGTCGTCGTACGGGATCTGGGCGTGATCGACTATGAGGCGGCCTGGGAGCTGCAGCGCGACCTTGTCGAGGCGCGCGTCGCCGGCGGACCCGACACCCTGCTGACCCTGCAGCATCCGGCGGTGTACACCGCCGGCCGGCGCACCGAGGCGCAGGAACGGCCCATCAACGGCGCACCCGTCATCGACACCGACCGCGGCGGCAAAATCACCTGGCACGGACCGGGTCAGCTGGTCGGCTACCCGATCGTGCGATTGGCCGAGCCCATCGACGTGGTGAACTACGTTCGGCGCCTAGAAGAATCGATCATCGCGGTGTGCGCACAGCTGGGTGTGCAGACCAAGCGCGTCGATGGCCGCTCCGGCGTGTGGCTAGCCGCGGGCGGCGGGAAGCCCGAACGCAAGATCGCCGCGATCGGGGTCCGCGTGCAGCGCGGCGTCACCATGCACGGCTTCTCCCTCAACTGCAATAACAGTCTGGACGCGTACCTGCCGATCGTGGCCTGCGGCATCAGCGACGCCGGTGTGACGACGCTCTCCGCCGAGCTGGGCCGGGACGTCACCATCGACGAGATACATGACCAGGTGATTACCTCGGTGCTCGACGCACTCGAGGGACGGCTGGCAGTCGGGGCGGTCGGAGCATGACCGAACCCCGCAAGCTGCTGCGACTGGAAGTTCGCAACGCCCAAACCCCCATCGAACGCAAGCCGGACTGGATCCGCACCCGCGCCAAGATGGGCCCCGAGTACAAGGAACTCAAGGCGCTGGTGCGCACGGGCGGTCTGCACACCGTGTGCGAGGAAGCCGGATGCCCCAACATCTTCGAATGCTGGGAAGACCGCGAGGCCACCTTCCTCATCGGCGGCGAGCAGTGCACCCGTCGCTGCGATTTCTGCCAGATCGACACCGGCAAGCCCGCTGACCTGGACCGAGACGAGCCTCGGCGGGTGGCCGAGAGCGTGCACACCATGGGCCTGCGGTACTCGACAGTCACCGGGGTGGCACGGGACGACCTGCCCGACGGCGGCGCCTGGCTGTACGCCGAAACCGTGCGGTACATCAAGGAGCTCAATCCGGCCACGGGTGTGGAGCTGCTCATCCCGGACTTCAACGCCGTCCCCGAGCAGCTCGACGAGGTGTTCGCATCGCGGCCCGAGGTGCTGGCGCACAACCTGGAGACGGTGCCGCGAGTGTTCCGCCGTATCCGGCCCGCGTTCAGCTATGAGCGAAGCCTGTCGGTGATCACCGCCGCGCGTGAGGCGCAGCTGGTGACCAAGAGCAACCTGATTCTCGGCATGGGCGAGACCAACGACGAGATTCGCGAGGCACTTGTCGCACTGCACGAGGCGGGCTGCGACATCATCACCATCACCCAGTATTTGCGGCCCTCACCGCGACACCATCCGGTTGATCGCTGGGTCAAACCGCAAGAATTCGTGGAACTTTCGGATTTTGCGGAGGGTCTGGGCTTCGCCGGTGTGATGGCCGGGCCGCTGGTGCGTTCCTCGTACCGGGCGGGGCGGCTGTACGCGCAGGCGATGGCTCACCATGGACGCCCGCTGCCCGCGGGGCTGGTGCACCTGGCGTCGGCCGGGTCGGCTGCCCAGGAGGCAGTGAATCTCATCGCGCGCTGAGACTTAGACTCGGTACATGCCTAAATCACTGAATCCCGCCGAGGCCAAGGCCGCCAAGGCCGAGGTAAAGGCGCGCCGCAAGGCCGAATCAAAGGCGCGCCGCGCCCAGATGTGGCAGGCCTTCCAGATTCAGCGCAAGGAAGACAAGCGTCTCCTGCCGTACATGATCGGCGCTTTCGTGCTGATCGTCGCGGCGTTCGCGGTCGCCGGGTACTTCGCGGGCGGGATCAGCGTGTTCATGTTCCCGATCCTGGGCGTGGTGCTCGGCCTGCTGGTGGCGTTCATCATCTTCGGCCGGCGCGTGCAGAAATCGGTGTTCACCAAGGCCGAGGGCCAGAAGGGTGCCGCGGGCTGGGCGCTGGATAACATGCGCGGAAAATGGCGGGTCACCACCGCGGTCGCGGGTACGACACAGCTCGACGTCGTGCACCGGGTCATCGGCCGTCCCGGCATCATCTTCGTCGCAGAAGGTGCTCCCGGCCGGCTGGGCCCGCTCTTGGCTCAGGAGAAGAAGCGCACCGCTCGCGTCGTCGGCGATACACCGATCTACGACGTCATCGTCGGCAACGAGGACGGTCAGGTTCCGCTGTCCAAGCTGGAGCGCCACCTCACCAAGCTTCCCGCCAACATCACCGCCAAGCAGATGGACTCCCTGGAGTCCCGGCTGTCGGCGCTGGGTTCACGCGCCGCGGCCATGCCGAAGGGCCCGATGCCCGGAGGTCAGGCGAAGGCACGCGGCGGGATGCAGCGCACCATCAGGCGCCGGTAGCTCGCAGGCTGAGCTCCAGCTCCAGCCTGTGGTGCCGACGCACCATGATGCTCGGAACCCACTGGGCACCGCCGGGTTTGATCGTGAATTCGTGTGTCCGATCAAGCAACAGGTTGATCGCGGTACGCGCCTCCAAACGCGCCAGCGCCGCCCCCACGCAGAAATGCAGCCCCTTGCCAAAGGTGATGTGACTGCGGGGACTTGGCCGGTCAAGGCGCAGGGCGTCGGGGTCCTCGAAGATCGCCGGATCGCGGTTGGCCGCGCCCCACATCAGGGTGAGGTGGCTGCCCGCGGGCAGCTCGACCCCGCCGAGCGAGGTGTCTGCCACGACGTGGCGGTGATGCCCGCGAAACGGCGACTCCAGTCGAAGGGCCTCTTCCAGGAAGGTCGGCAACAGCGCACGGTCGTCGCGAACGCGCCGCTGCAGTTCGGGGTTCTCGCCGAGGATGCGCACCGCGTTACCCATCAATCCCGCGGTGGACTCACCACCGGCGCCGACCAGCTGCACCAGGATCATCACGCCGATATCCAAGGAGATATCTCCCCGGTTACACGCCTGCGCCAGGTATCCGAGCAGGTTCTCCCCGGGCGCGGCCAGTTCCTTCTCCAGGTGTTCACGCAGGTAGAGGATCAGGTACATGGTGTCCGTGACGACCTGAGTCTGCCGCTGGGCGGTGTTGAGCCCGCCGAGCATCTCGGTGCTGGAATAGCCCCACTGCACCAGTTGCGGCACATCCTCATCCGGCAGGCCGATCAGCCGGGCCACCATCGTCATCGGCAACGCGTCGCCCATCGCGGCCATCCAGTCGATGCCGTCGCCGTCGACTCCGCGTTCCCACAACCGCGTCCCGGTCGCAGCCATGACGGGTTCCAGTGCGGTCATCCGCTTGGCGACCAATGTCGGCAGCACCAGTTTGCGATGCGCATGATGGACCGGATCGTCGCCGGTGGCCAGGACATGGGTGGGGTCGGCGACCGGCCCCATCACGGCAACCGTCGGCCCGGCCCCGGAGTCCCCGGATTTCATGAGCGCGGCGGTGAGGTTGGACGAGAAATCCTCGGTGCGCTCGGTGGCCTCCACGACGAGATCCCAGCGCGAGACGAAGTAGAAGCCGGAATCACCGACGGGCCATACCGGCGCCGTCTCGCGCAGCCTCCGATAGAACGGATAGGGATCCTCCAGGACCTGCGGGTCGAACAATTCCACGGTGCTCATCATCTACGAGGCTGACAGACCGGAAAACCGCACGTCAAGGCATTCGCGAAACTGAGAAGCACCTGTTCAGGGACATGATCCACGGCGTCTCACGGCACCCATCCCACCTGCGCACATGGTGAGAATTACTGAGAATTCTGTCTCATATTGAGATAGATTCGGGCACAATGTCACCGTACTCGGACTGGTTGCACAAGGGTGACCGTCATCGCGCGGCCGCCGATCGCATCGTGTCGGTCGCGGCCAAGCAGATCGCGCGCCACGGGCTGGACCGGCTGAACCTCGATGCGGTGGCCCGCGAGGCGGGGTGCTCCCGCGCGACGGTGTATCGGCATATTGGCGGCAAGACGGCGATTGTCGATGCCGTGTTGGCCCGAAACATCGCGAGTGTCACCTCAGATATTCAGCGGGCGGTCGAGTCCGCGGAGGCGCGGCGGCGTGCGGTCACCGCCATCACCGCATCGTTGACCGCAATCCGTAACGATCCCGTCGTCAGTGCGATGGTCGCGACGATGTCTCCGGCCTCGCTCGGGTCCTACCTGACCCCATCCTCCGAGATCCCGCGTTCGGCCTCTACGTTCACTGGCCTTGCCGATGAGACTGCCGCACAATGGATTTCACGCGTGGTGATGGCATTTCTGTTCTGGCCCGCGACAGATCCAGCACTGGAATCGGAGATGATCGAGCGGTTCGTCTACCCGGTCTTGAAAGATGCCACGGCGTCGCGGGTCTCCGCCTCGGCGGCCAGCGAATCCACGATCTCTCCGGCCCGCACCGCGACATTGGACAGCAACGAGGAAGACAGTCCGTGACTGTGCTCCACCGATCCGTTGAGGTAGATGTCCCCCGGGGCATCCGACCGTGCCCGTAGCCGGTAATCGCGTTCGACAATCGGCAGGCCATCCGCGTCGAACTCGTAACACGAGGCCAGCGCTCCCAGGAAGGCTCGCACATCCAGCGGCCGGTATCCGGTGGCGTACACCACCAAATCGCAGTCGAGTAGCTCGGTCGAGGATGTCGGCAGATGCGTCACGGCGAGGCGTACCCGTTCCGCAGCCTCGTCGACGGCAGCGATTTTCGAGGCGTTGTGCATCCACAGTCGCCGCTGCCCACTGACCCGCTCCCGGTACTCACGGTCATACAGATCGGCGATCAGCGGGGAATCGACCGCGGCGTAGTTGGTGTCGCGGTGATAGTCGACCAGCTGGCGGCGCACCTCGGCGGGCGCGCCATAGAAGTCGTCCACCGCGGCCGGATCGAAAATCCGGTTCGCGTAGGGACTGTCATCGGCCGGACTGTATCCGTAGCGGGCAAAAATGGCATGCACCTGAGCATCGGGATACCTGTTATGCAGGTACGCCACCGCCTCCGCGGCACTTTGCCCGGCACCCACCACCGCGACGCGAGCGGGCGATCCTTCCAGCGCGTCGAGTCTGGTCAACAGCTGGCTACTATGCCATTGCCGTGCAGTGGGATTGATGCCGGACGGCATCGCCGGGAACGTTCCACAGCCCAGAACCAGCGCCCGCGCACGCATCAGGCGATCCGGCGACCGCTCGGTGGTGTCCTGCAGTCGCACCTGGAATCCCTCAGAGGCCGCCTGAATTCCGATCAGCCGCGAGGAGTAGCTGACATCGGCCCCGAGCGCCTGCTGCGCCCAATCCAAGTAGTCGTGGAACTCTTCCCGCGTCGGAAAGAAACTCTGCTGGTTGATGAAGTCCGGCAGCCGCCCACGCTCCGTCAAATAGTTGACAAAGGTGTAGTCGCTCTTGGGATTACGCAGGGTCACAAGATCTTTGAGAAAAGCGACCTGCATCCGCGCCCCCGGGATGAGCATGCCGCGATGCCACCCGAATTGAGCCTGAGCGTCGACGAACTTGGCCGATGCCCGGTGCGGATGCTCGGCGAGCGCTATCGCGAGCGCAAGGTTCGATGGCCCGAATCCGACCCCGAGCACATCGCAACACGCATGGCTATCCGAGGGCAAGGGACCGCTCCAGACGCTCTAAATAACGTTGCCGCGCAGTGTCCTTGGTGACCAGTACCAAGAAGTCCGCCATGTCGAACTCCGGGTCAAAGGAAGGCGGTCCGCAGATGCGCCCGCCGATGCGCAGGCATCCGTGCAGCAGTGGTGGGATCTTCGCCTTTTCCTGGGGCGGGATCTCCTCCAGCGGCACACCGTCGACCACGACCGGGTGGCGCGGTATGACCCGATACTCGTCGGGGGCCGCGAACCGTTGCGCGAAATCGTGCACCGAGCGCACCAACGATCCTCGTGGCCCACCGTCTTCCATCCGGACCGATAGACAGCCAATCGCGTACTGATGCTCGGTCATCTGCTGGTACCGGAAAATTCCGGCCCACAAGATCCCCATGACCGCACCGTTGCGATGTTCGGGCGCGACGGTAACTCTGCCGATCTCAACCAGTTTGGGCCGCAGCGGGTCGAGTGCGGACGCGTCGAACATCGAGTCGGTGAACGTCTCCCCCGCCGCCTCGTATCCCTCGGGCGGGAGCAGCCGGCAACAGCCGATGATGGCTCCGGTGTCCTCGTCGCGAGCCAACAGGTGATCGCAATAGGGATCCAGCTTGTCCACATCGATCATTTCGCCCGTGATCGGCCCACGAACGGCATGCGGCAACGGCGCCCCCATTTCGTCGGCGAACGCCTGATACCGAAGCCGTTGTGCGGCTTCAACTTCAGCCGGATCAGACGACAGGACAATGCTGTACCGCGGCCGCGGGTTCGCGTCCGTCCCCCGATCGGAACCGACACCGGGCGCTGCGATGAGAACCGCCGCGCTCTCCATGATCGAAAGCTACTCCCTCTGTCTACGGCTCACCACCGCAATGCACAAATACCCGTGGGCATCCGTACAGGCAGGCGCGATCACCGATGGCTAGATAGCTAGCGACTCTCCGGTGGCCGGATCGTGCGAGCGACTCATCGTAGCCACCGCGAGCAGAATCAGCGAAACGAGCGCCGCGCAGGCCGCCGCGAGCGCCCCCAGCGTCAGCACGCTGTCGATGCCCGCTGCGCCTGCGGCCCTGGCCCCGGTCTTGCCGGCGGCGGCATGCCCGAACGCCACACCCATACCCGCCACACCCAGAAGAATGCCGATCTGACGGCCCGTGCTCACCGCCCCGGTCGCCATCCCGGCGTCGCCCAACGGCACGAACCGCAGTGCGGCATCGGACGTCATCGCCGAGAGCGCACCCAGCCCCAGCCCGGCCAGCGTGGAGCCGACAATGAAGTGGGTCCAGACCGTATCGGCATGGGCCCCCGTCGCGGCCCATAATCCGATCGCCACCAGCGCCACGCCTCCGGGAATGGTGACCATGGTGGGCAGCCGCCGGCCGACCAGAATCCCCAACGGCGCCCCCGCGATGGTCGCGAGTGTCAGCGGACCGGCACGCAGGCCCGTCTCAAAAGCGTTGTAACCCAGCGTATTCATGAAGTACAACGCCAGATAGTTGGTAGCCGCGATGAGCGTGCCGGCGGCCGCGGCCGCGGCGACCCACACCCCGGCGAAACCCGGCGAGGTGACCAGCCGCAGGCTCAGCATGGGCGCCGGCGCACGGCCCTCCCACCAGAAGAACAGCACCAGAGCCAGCACGGCACCGACCCCCAGTGAGCCGGATGTCGTGGCCCCAATTCCCCCGTCGTGCAGCGAGATCACCGAGAAGACACCGGTAACCAGCCCGAAGGTGAGCAGCATCGTGCCTACCCAGTCGACGGGCCGCAGCTCGTCGGCGCGGGTCTCCGGGAGGTGGCGCACGGCAATCACCAACGCGATCAGACCCACCGGCAGGTTGACCAGGAAAATCGACTGCCACCCGAAATGTGTGACGAGGAACCCGCCCAGCAGCGGGCCGGCGGCGCTGCCCGCACCCATCACCGCGCCGTAGATCGCGATGGGGGCACCGCGGCGCTCCTGCGGATACTCCGCGGCGATGATCGGCAGCGATACCGCCAGCAGGATCGCCCCGCCGATGCCTTGCGCAGCACGCACCCCGATCAGCATGGGTGCACTGCTCGAGAGCGCGCAGCCCAGCGAGGCCGCGGTGAACAGCACCATGCCCAGCAGATAGAGCCGTCGACGGCCCAGACGATCACCGAGGGTGGCAGCGGTGAGCAGCAGCCCCGCCATCGGCAGCGCGTAGGCATCGATGACCCATTGCAGATCGGCGAGGTCGGCCCCCAGCGACGACTGCAGGTCCGCCAGCGCACTCGACACAATCGTCATGTCGAGCAGCAGCATGAACACCGCCAAACAGACGGCGAGCAGAACCATCTAGCGCCGCCCACGCTCTTCGCGCAAGCGGCTCATCGCACACGAATCACGACGGTGCGGGTCACCCGGTCATGCAGACCGCGGCCGTCGATATCGGTGATGAGCGGCGGCACGATCACGGTGATCAGCAGATTCCTGACAAACGCGCGGCCAATGCCCACCGAGTTGGTTCCATCGGCGGGCGCTACCTGTACACCCGACGTATTGGCCCGGGGTGAACCGCCACAGCCGCACCGCCACCACACCGATGACGAACCAGGTGAGCAGCTGCGCCGAGGACAGCGTGGGCGACAACAGATCTCCCTTGACGAACAGCAACGCCAGGCCACCGGCGATGAGCCAGTCGAGCAGCAGTGCCAGCAGCCGGCGCGCCAGCGGTGCCGCCGATCCGGGACCGGCCTCGGGCAGGCCGAGCTGCTCTCCGGGGTACCGAGAGTTGCCCGCGCCCTGCACCGAACCAAGCCCCGACAACCATGAACCCAGGTCTCGCGCCATACTCACAGCGTAAAGGCCAACCAATTCGCGGTTACGCGTAACATCCGCGCAACATATGGTTGACCGGCGGGCAACACCAGCTTCATAGGTTCAGTCGCGCGGTCATGGTTTCAGTGGACCCAAGAGGAAAAAACAAGGAGAAGCATGGCGTTCAGTAGCCCCGACGAGGTATTCAAGTTCATTGCCGACGAGAAGGTCGAGTACGTGGACGTCAGGTTCTGTGACCTGCCGGGCGTCGTGCAGCACTTCTCCATCCCCGCATCTGCTTTCGATGCCAGCGTCTTCGAAGACGGTCTCGGCTTCGACGGGTCCTCTGTGCGCGGATTCCAGTCGATCCACGAATCCGACATGCTCCTGCTGCCCGATATCTCGACGGCCAAGATCGACCCGTTCCGCGCCGCCAAGACGCTGAACGTCAACTTCTTCGTGCATGACCCGTTCACCCGCGAGGCCTACTCGCGTGACCCGCGTAACGTGGCCCGCAAGGCCGAGCAGTACCTGACCAGCACCGGTATCGCCGACACCTGTTACTTCGGCGCCGAGGCCGAGTTCTACATCTTCGACTCGGTCAGCTTCGACTCGAAGATCAACGGCACCTTCTACGAGATCGACTCGGAGGCCGGCTGGTGGAACACCGGCGAGCCTTACGAGGAGGACGGCAGCCCGAACCGCGGCTACAAGGTGCGCCCCAAGGGTGGCTACTTCCCCGTCGCCCCGTACGACCACTTCGTCGACCTGCGCGACGAGATGACCACCAACCTGATCAACGCCGGATTCACCCTGGAGCGCGGTCACCACGAGGTGGGCACCGGCGGGCAGGCCGAGATCAACTACAAGTTCAACACCCTGCTGGCCGCGGCCGACGACGTGCTGTTGTTCAAATACATCATCAAGAACACCGCATGGGCCAACGGCAAGACCGTCACCTTCATGCCCAAGCCGCTGTTCGGTGACAACGGATCGGGCATGCACGCCCACATGTCCCTGTGGAAGGACGGCAAGCCGCTGTTCCACGACGAGGCCGGGTACGCCGGGCTCTCGGATGTGGCCCGCCACTACATCGGCGGCATCCTGCACCACGCCCCGTCACTGCTGGCGTTCACCAACCCGACGGTGAACTCCTACAAGCGGCTGGTGCCGGGCTACGAGGCCCCGATCAACCTGGTCTACAGCCAGCGCAACCGGTCGGCGTGCGTGCGCATCCCGATCACCGGTAACAACCCGAAGGCCAAGCGCCTCGAGTTCCGCTGCCCGGACAGCTCGGGTAACCCGTACCTGGCGTTCGCGGCCATGCTGATGGCCGGTATCGACGGCATCAAGAACAAGATCGAGCCGTTGGCTCCCGTCGACAAGGACCTGTACGAGCTGCCTCCGGAGGAGGCCGCCAACATTCCACAGGCCCCGACCAACCTGGCCACCGTGATCGACAACCTTGAGAAGGATCACGAGTACCTCACCGAGGGTGGCGTTTTCACCTCCGATCTGATCGAGACCTGGATCGCGTTCAAGCGCGAGAACGAGATCGAGCCGATCAACATCCGTCCTCACCCGTACGAGGTAGCCCTCTACTTTGATGTGTAGAGCCGTGTAATCCGCACATCGTCAAGGCCCCCGGGATCTTCCCGGGGGCCTTGTCATTTGTGCGGCACGGAATACCTCGCACCGACGTAGGTTGAAAGTAGATGTCCCGTCTAACTTTTCGAGGAGCGTGGAATCCGTGCCGAACGCAGCCGACGAACTGAGCAAAATCCCTGCCCCCGACCCTGCCGAAGACAACGCCTACTTCCCGTCCCCCTACTCGCTGAGCCAGTACGTGCCCTCCACGACCGACTTCGCCGGCGTTCGTTACGAAAATGCCTACACCGGTGGACGCTGGAAGATCCTCATGATCGCTACCGAAGAGCGCTACATGCTGATGCAGAACGGCACGATGTTCTCTACCGGTAACCACCCCGTCGAGATGCTGCTCCCCCTGCATCACCTCAAAGCCGCCGGCTTCGGGATCGACGTCGCCACAGTGTCCGGTAACCCCGCCAAACTTGAACTCTGGGCGATGCCGCGCAAGGACGAAGCCGTCCTGACCACCTACTCCGAGCTTTCCGCGCAACTTAAGAAGCCCCAGAAGCTCTCCCATGTCATTGCCGAGGGCCTGGGCCCCGACTCGGATTACCTCGCCGTGTTCATCCCGGGCGGCCACGGCGTGCTCCTGGGCATCCCAGACAGCGAAGAAGTCCGGACGGTCTTGGACTGGGCGCTGGAGTACGACAAGTACGTCATCACCTTGTGTCACGGCCCGGGGGCATTGCTCGCCGCCGGCCTGGATCGCGAGGATTCGCCTTTCCGGGGCTACAGCCTATGCGTTTTCCCCGACAGCCTGGACACTGGGGTGAACATCGAAATCGGTTACATCCCAGGACAAATGCCGTGGCTTGTCGGAGAGAATCTGCGTAAACAAGGTGTCACCATCCTCAACACCGGAATCACCGGGCAAACACACGCCGACCGCAAGCTCCTCACCGGCGACAGCCCGTTGGCGTCCAACAACCTCGGCCTTCTCGCGGCAGAGACGCTGGTGAACGCGGTTGCCGACGCGTAGACAGGAATAAAGCGGACTATGGTCCTATTGTTAGACGCATGGCTCTCGCTGATATCGAAAACAAGCTCACCGGTCTGACACCGGTCGCCCTGTCGGCATTCCGGATCGTGGTCGGGTTCCTCTTCTTCCTGCACGGCACCTCCCACCTGTTCGGTTGGCCACTCGCCTCGTTCCTGCAACCCGTCGGCACGCTGCCCTGGTGGGCCGGCATCATCGAATTCCTTGGCGGAGCGGCGATCATCCTCGGGCTCGGCACCAGATTCGCCGCGTTCGTGTCCTCGGGTGCGATGGCAGTCGCCTACTTCAGCTACCACCAGCCCGAGGGACTGCTGCCGATCCAGAACAACGGGGAGGCCGCCGCTCTCTACAGCTGGATCTTCCTGCTACTGGTGTTCACCGGCGGCGGGTCGCTGTCCCTCGACCGATTCATTACCCGCGCTAAGCGCTAAGTCGTTACGCGCGAATTGGTTTAGCATCCTGGCCATGGCCTCCTCCAGCACCTCCAGCTCAGTCGCCAAGCTCGACGGCGCCACGCCCGTTGTCCTGTCGTTGTTCCGGATCGTCTTCGGATTCCTGTTCACCGTCCACGGCACCGCCATCCTGTTCCGCTGGCCCGACCTGGCTTCGATGCCCCCGGTCGAGTCGTGGTCACTCGGCTGGTGGGCAGGTGCCGTCGAGTTCCTGACCGGCGTCGCGATTCTGTTCGGCGCCGGAACCCGGATAGCGGCCTTCATCGCCTCGGGAACGATGGCGGTTGCCTACTTCACCCAGCACCAATCCGCCGGGCTGCTTCCCATCGAGAACAACGGCGAGCTGGCGGCCCTGTTCTGCTGGGGCTTTTTCCTCTTGGTGTTCACCGGCGGCGGATCGCTCTCGGTCGACGCGGCGCTCAAGAAGAGCTAGGCACCACCACCGTGGCGATGAGCGCCCGGTGGTCGGTGCCGTAGATCTCCTGAGTACTCACCGAGGTGGCGGCCGCCCCTCGGGTCAGTACGTGGTCGATCCCGATCAGCCTGGTGTACCAGCGCCCCTCGCGCCAGGTCGGCAGCCAGCCGGCCCCGGCCTGATCCACCGCGTCGGCGAAACCGCCCGTGAGGATCTGCCGGAACACGAAGTGGTCGTAGGTCGCGTTAAAGTCGCCGCCGACAATCACTTTCACATCGGGGCGCAGTGCCTGCAACTGACGGCCAATGGTGTCCAGCTCGGTGAGCCAGCCCGGTGAACTCATGTCCTTCTCCGGCGGACGGGTGTGCACCGCGACGAGCATGACCGGCCCCACTCCGGGGATCTCGGCCTCCGCCCAGATCTGCCGCATGGCAAAGCTCTGGTCGTCCTGATGCACCGGGGTCAGCGGGTATCGACTCCAGATTCCAGTGCCAGCCGCCTTCGGTTCGGCGATGGTGTACGAATAAGGAAGCACCGAATCAATTCCCGCGGCAACGAGTTTCGCCCGGGCTTCCGGGGTGAGCTCGTCAACGGTCACCACACCCACATCGTGCTCGTGAATCGCGGCCACCACCGCCCCGGCGTCACCGACACCGAAACGCAGGTTCGTCTGCAGCACCGTGACGGTTGTCCCCTGCGGGTGGCTGTCGGGCAGGTAAAGCGGTGCGACGGCAAGCACCTGCAACGCGATCACGACGGTCGCCGTCAACACGCCCCACCACTGCCGCACTGCGAGGAACAGCAACAGCCCCAGGATCGTCAGCAGACACGTGACGGGCCAGCCGGCGGTCAGCCCGATCAGGGGTGACCAGCTTGTGCGCACCCAACGGGACGCGATAGCCAGCATGGCGACGATGCTCAGCAGCCAGCCCAATGCCCCCACGGCGCTCCGTCCTCGCACCTCAGGGACGGTACCTTATGGCACTCTCTTAGCCATGCCATCGTTTAGCCGCGCCGAACTCGAGGAAGCGTTCACGCAACACCAGGCCACCGTCCATCGCTGCATCGAAACCGGCGACTGGAACCCCTATGCCGAGATGTACACCGAGGACGCCCTCTACATCGAACACGTGGTGGGTCGCCTGCACGGCAAGGAGGCCATCCGGCAGTACATCACCGCGGTCATGGCGGAATTCCCCGGCAACCACATGCCCAGCCTGCCCGCCACCTGGACCGTCTTCGACCCCGAAAAGGGTTGGGTGGTCTGCGAAATCGATAACGTGATGAGCGATCCCGGTGACGGCCAGCATTGGGGCGAGCCGAACCTGACCGTGCTGCACTACGCCGGGGGCGGCCTGTGGTCGCAACAGGAGGACGCCTACAACCCCGCCAACATGGTCAAAATGGTGCGGCGTTGGTGCAAGACCGCCGAGGCCTCGGGGAACCTGCCCGGGGAAGCCCGCGAGTGGCTCGACAAATACGGGTCCCGCAAGAACTAGACGGGCAGGTCTATTCGGCCAAGATCGTCAGCGTCGCCCGCAGACCGCCCAGCGGGCTGGCCGACAGCACCACGTCTCCCCCGTGCAACGCGGCCTGCTGCGCGACAAGCGCCAGACCCAATCCCAGCCCGCCGGGCTTGGCGCCGGGTCCACGCTCAAATCGCCCGAGCACCCGTTCCCGATCGGCCTCGGGTAGCCCGGTGCCGTCGTCATCGACCTCGATAACCAACCGGTCATCCACCCGATTGGCGGAAAGCACAACGTGTTTGGCGTCGCCATGGTTGATGGCATTGCGCACCAGGTTGTCGACAGCCAGCCGCAGCCCGTCCGGCCAGCCCAGCACCACGCCGCAGTCGTCGGAATTGACGGTGATCTCCGGCGTGGCGGCACGGTGCATCAACGCATCCGCTGCCACCCGGTCCAGCAGGTCGGCGATGTCCACCAGTTCACGGTCCTCACGCCGGGCGAGGTCTCCCGAGGCCAGTTGCCCCAGTGCCGTAATGGTGGCCTCGACACGGCGTTGCGCGCGCTGCAGGTCGCCGATCACCTCGGAATGTTCCTCATTCGAGAGGTCATGTGCGCGCAAGGTGTCCAGGTCTGCGCGCATCGCGGTGAGCGGGGTGCGCAGCTCGTGGGCGGCACTGGCGGCGAAATCGCGGGCGGCCAGAAGCGATTTGGTGGTGTCGGACTGCGCCGCCGAGACCCGCCCGAGCATGGCGGTCAGGGCGTCGGCAAGTTCTTCGGACTCCCGGGCACCGCGCACCGCGGCGACCTGCAGGCCGTCGGTATCGAGCTGCCGGGTCTGCTCGGTGAGCTGACGCAGTGGCCGCACCGCCCGCCCGGCGAACAGCCACGCGAAGCCGCCGGCCAGCAGCATCGAGAGCACACCAAGGGCGATGAACACCGGAATTCCGCGGTGGTTCACCAGTACCGCGTCCGCCCGGGTTCCCAGCGAGAGCACGGTCTGCTCTTCGGGGTTCTCGATAGTCCGGACACGGTAGGTGACACCCCCGACGTTGACGTTCTCGGTTCCCAGCGGCAGCCTCGGCAGCTCGACACCCCGGAAGATCACCAGCCCACCGCTTGTGGAGTCCCGGACGGTGAGCACAAAGGTGGTGTCCCCGTGCCGGGTGGTGGCCTGTACCGCATCGACGAGAACGTCGAGGCGGCGGTCCAGCTGTTGAGTATCGTTGCGCACCAACGCGATACCAGCGACGATGCCGATCAGGGCAACAACCAGGCCAGCGGCCAGGAAGGCCGCTACCGCGACCCTGGTGCGCAGGGAAAGCGAGCGTTTCACGGCTCTTCCCTCATCACGTACCCCACACCTCTGACGGTGTGGATGACACGGGGGGCACCTCCGGTTTCCAGTTTGCGGCGCAGATAGCTCACAAAGACGTCGGCGACATTGGTCTCGACGTCAAAGTCGTACCCCCACACCAGTTCCAGCAGCCGGGCGCGGCTGAGCACCACACCGGTGTTTTCGGCCAGCACCACCAGCAGATCGAACTCGCGCTTACTCAGCTCGACGCGTTCTCCGCTGGCGAAGACCAGCCTGCGAGATACGTCCACGGTGATCTGTCCGACGGTGATGGCGGAGGCGGCCAGACCGCCGCCACCGGCGCCGCGACGGCGCAGGAGGGCACGCAGGCGCGCCACCAGCTCGCCGAGATCGAAGGGTTTGGTCAGATAGTCATCGGCGCCGGCCTCCAGGCCGGCGATCCGGTCGTTGACGGTGTCGCGTGCGCTGAGGACGCAGATGGGAATGTCGTTACCCAGGGCCCGCAGTGCGGTAACCACCGCCACCCCGTCCAGCTCGGGCATCTGCACATCGAGCACCAGGGCGTCGGGTTCGTCGGCCGCGAGCTGGGTAAGCGCATCACGGCCATCGACAGCGACCCGGACGTCGAAACCCGAATGACGTAGCCCGCGGGCTACCGAGTTCCGAACGTCCGGGTCGTCATCGACCATCAACACCTTGTGACGAGCGGGGGTTTCCTGAGTCATTGCTGCCTAAGGCTAGGCCGCCCGTCTAAGTGTGTTGTTAGACGTCCTGCTGATCGACCACCGCGGTGACGGCCGGCGATGCCGGCTTGGCCGGCGCGGCCGGCTGCGTGTTGGCCGTTTCCGCGACTTCCTGAGCCGGCTGCTGCTGCGGCGCGAAGGGGTTCCACGGCTGCTGCGGCTGCTCAGCGGGGGCATTCTCGGTGGCAGGCGCAGCGGGCTGGCCCACCAGTCCGGCAGGAGCTGCCGGGGCCGCGTCATCGGTGTCCGCGCCACAGCTGTTCTTCAGGCTCGTCAGCGGCTGACGGATCTTGTCGAGCTCGGCCTTGGCGGCGGGCTGACCATCGAGGTAGGTCTTGATGGCTTCACGGCGCTCGCCCTCGGGCGCGCCCTTGGCGGCCTTGGTGATGCCGTCGTTGATCGTCGGGTTCTTGTCCAGGTAGCTCGCGACCTGGCTCGACACGGTCGAGTGGGTCCGGGCGAACTCGGCGGCAGTGCACTGGCCGGGAGCTGCGCCAGCGGCACCCGCGAAGGCCAGGGCGCTGGCGACCGCGCCGGCACCAACGACACCGCTGAGTACAGCAGAGGTGAACTTCATGGAGTACTCCTTGTTCAGCGTTACAGCCGACGACGTGCCGGCTCGTCCGGGACGCTATCGAGCGTTGGTTGGACGGTCATGGCCCGAACGTTAAGAAACCATGAGAAGCGCTGAGAAAATTACATTCGTGAGGTTTGACGAGCACCTAACCGTCGGGCCAGCAGCGGTTCTTGAAGTCCTGCACGGGCTGACGGATCGCGTCCAGGTCCGCCCTGGCCGCCGGATTCGCCGTGAGGTAGGCCTGCACGGCCTCATGCTTGGCACCGCCGTCGCCGGGGGTGTTCTTGAGGGCATCACTGATCCCCGCGTTGACGTCGGGATGGCGTTCCAGATACTCCGCGCGCTTGGTCGCCTCCACCGCATCGAGCCGTGCCTCCTCGGAGACGGTGCAGTCACCCGGCTTCGCCGCGGCGGGCGCCGCCATGCCCAGAGCACCGGCGACAACACCAAGACCCACGACGATCGATGTGCACTTCATGGCCGCTCCTTGAAGGACTGGGATCCGCGGAAAGGGATCGTGACCCGCAAGAAGCTACCCCCCAAAGACGCGCTGTACGACCGCTTTCGCGCGCCTGGTCACCCGCAGATAGTTGTCCAGAAACTCGCCGCCGTCGGTGTCCGGCCAGCCCGCGGCCGCCGCCACGGTATTGAGCAGCCGCCCGGGGCCTGGCAGTTGGTCGGTGGGCTTACCGCGCGCCAGCACCAGCGCGTTACGCGCGTTGGTTGCAGTCAGCCACGCCTGGCGCAGCAGCTCGGCATCCTCGGCCTCGATGAGCCCGGCCTCGGCCGCGGCATGCAGTGTCTGCAGGGTCGATGTGCTGTGCAGGGACGGATGTTCGTGGGCGTAGCGCAACTGCAGCAGCTGCACGGTCCACTCCACGTCGGCCAGCCCGCCACGGCCCAGCTTGGTGTTGGTGTTCGGATCGGCGCCGCGGGGCAGCCGCTCGGCATCCACCCGCGCCTTGATCCGGCGGATCTCGCGCACCGAATCCAGGGCGATGCCACCGGCCGGATACCGCGTCTTGTCGATCATGTGCAGGAACCGCAGACCCAGGTCGGCATCGCCGGCGACGCTGTGCGCGCGCAGCAGCGCCTGCACCTCCCACGGCTGTGCCCACTGCGCGTAATAGGTCTCGTAGGCCGCCAGGGTGCGGACCATCGGCCCATTGCGCCCCTCCGGACGCAGCCCGGTGTCGACCTGCAGCGGCGGATCGGTGCTCGGCGCGCCCAGCAGCTTGCCCAGATTCTCGGCGATCGTCGCCGACCAGCGGACAGCCTCGTCGTCGGTGGTGGCACCGCGCGCCTCGCACACGTACAGCACGTCGGCATCGGATCCATAGCCCAGCTCGCCTCCGCCCAGCCGGCCCATCCCGATGACGGCGATACTCGCGGGAGCCTCGTCCCCTTCGGGGACACTCCCCTTGATCAGGGCGTCCAGGGCCGCCTGCAGCACCGCCACCCACACCGAGGTCAGCGCGCCACAGACATCGACCACGTCCAGCAGACCCAACAGATCCGCCGAGGCCACCCGGGCCAGCTCCCGGCGCCGCAATGATCGTGCCGCCCCGATCGCACGCTCGGGATCGGCATGCCGTGCCGAGGACGCGATGAGCGCTCCCGCCACCGAGACAGGTTCTGCCTCAAGAAGTTTGGGCCCATTAGGCCCGTCGGCATACAGCTGGATCACCTCGGGCGCGCGCATGATGAGGTCCGGCACATAGGCGGAGGTGCCCAGTATTCGCATGAGGCGCTTGGCCACCGCGCCCTCGTCGCGCAGCGTGCGCAGGTACCACGTCTGGTCGACCAGCGCCTCGCTCACCCGGCGATAGGCCAACAGTCCGGCATCCGGATCGGGAGTGTCCGCCAGCCAATCCAAAAGTGTTGGTAGCAGGATCGTTTGGATGCGCCCGCGGCGCCCGCCCTCCTTGGTCAGCGCGGACAGGTGACTGAGCGCATGCTGAGGCTGCTGGTAACCCAGGGCGGCGAGCTGACGCACCGCCGCCTCGTTGGACAGCCCCAGCGCTTCCTTGTCGAACTCGGTGACCGATTCCAGCAGCGGTTGGTAGAACAGCTTCGTGTGCAGGCGAGACACCCGTACGGCCTGCCGCTTGATCTCGGCGCGCAGCACCCCCAGCGCGTCGTTCTGCCCGTCGGGGCGCACGTGGGCGGCCCGGGCCAGCCAGCGCATCGCCTCGGTGTCCTCCGGCGCCGGCAGGGTGTGGGTGCGCTTGAGCCGCTGCAACTGCAACCGATGCTCCAGTAGCCGCAAGAACTCGTACGAGGCAGTCAGATTCGCACTGTCGTCGCGCCCGATGTAGCCGCCCGCGCTCAGCGCCGCCAGGGCGTCGATGGTCGAGGCGACGTGCAGCGACTCATCCACCCGGCCGTGCACCAGCTGCAGCAGCTGCACCGCGAATTCGACGTCACGCAGCCCGCCGGTGCCCAGTTTGATCTCACGTTCGCGCAGGTCCGCCGGCACCAGCGACTCCACCCGGCGGCGCATGGCCTGCACTTCAGACACGAAATCTTCACGCTCGCAAGCGGTCCACACCATCGGCATGAGGGCGTCGATATACGCCTTGCCCAGCTCGGGATCGCCGACGGCGGGCCGCGCCTTCAGCAGCGCCTGGAACTCCCAGGTCTTGGCCCAGCGCCGGTAGTAGGCCACATGAGAATCCAGGGTGCGCACCAGTGCGCCGGCCTTACCTTCCGGGCGCAGTGCCGCGTCCACCTCGAAGAAGGTGCTGGAGCCGATGCGCATCATCTCCCCGGCGACGCGGGTGGTCAGCGAGTCCGCCTCCTCGGCCACAAAGATGACGTCGACATCGCTGACGTAGTTGAGTTCGCGCGCACCGCATTTGCCCATTGCGATGACGGCGAGCCGGGGCGGCTCCTGCCCGTCCGGCACCACCAGCGACACCGCAACGGCCAGTGCCGCCGTCAGCGCGGCATCGGCCAGATCCGCCAGGTGCTGGCCCACCACCGGGAACGGCAACACCGGTTCGTTCTCGACGGTGGCCGCGAGATCGAGTGCGGCGAGCACCAGGAGCCGATCCCGATAGGCGTCGCGCAACGCCGAGATCGCGGTGCCCTCGGATACCGAGGCGCGTCCCCCGACCGCACCCACGGCCGCCAGGAATCGTTCTTGGAGAGCCTCTTTGGACTCGAGTTCGATATCCCCGACCAGCAGCTGCCAGCGGTCCGGATGCGCCACCAGGTGATCGCCGAGCGCCAATGAAGACCCGATCACCGACAGCATCCGCCCACGCAGTGCGGTGTCGGCGCCGAGCTCCCGATCCAGCGCCGCCCAGTCGGCGCCCATTTCCTCATGCAGCCGGATCAGGGTGAGCAGTGCGGCGTCGGCGTCGGGCGACCTCGACAACGACCACAACAGCGGGACGTGCGCCTCGGTGGTCCAACCCAGCTCTTCGAGCAGTGACGCGGCCCGCGCATCGACAAGCCCCAGCCTCCCGACACTGGGAACCTTCGAACGCTCGGTGGAGGCTCGAGTCACCTCAGAGACCCAAGTAGGCCCGCAGCTCGAACGGGGTCACATTGCTGCGGTAGCGCGCCCACTCGGCCCGCTTGTTCCGGAGGAAGAAGTCGAAGACATGCTCTCCCAAGGCTTCTGCGACCAGCTCGGAACGCTCCATCGCGATGAGCGCGTTCTCCAGCGTGCTGGGCAGCTCCTTGTAACCCATGGCCTGACGCTCCGCGGCGGTCAGCTGCCACACATCGTCCTCGGCCTCGGGCCCAAGCGTGTAACCCTGTTCCACACCACGCAACCCGGCGGCCAGCAGCACCGCGTACGTCAGGTACGGATTGCAGGCCGAGTCGGGGCTGCGCACCTCGATGCGGCGCGAGGACGACTTGTTGGGCGTGTACATCGGAACCCGCACCAGCGCCGAACGGTTGGCCGCACCCCAGGATGCCGCCGTGGGCGCCTCACCACCGTGTACCAGGCGCTTGTACGAGTTCACCCACTGGTTGGTGACAGCGCTGATCTCGTTGGCGTGCTCCAGAATTCCCGCGATGAACGACTTACCGACGCTGGAAAGCTGTAGCGGGTCATCGGGATTGTGGAATGCGTTGGTATCGCCCTCGAACAGGCTCATGTGGGTATGCATCGCACTGCCGGGGTGATCGCTGAACGGCTTGGGCATGAAGGTGGCATGCACACCGTCGATGATCGCCACTTCCTTGACCACATTGCGGAACGTCATCACGTTGTCCGCCATGGACAGAGCGTCGGCGTAGCGCAGGTCGATCTCCTGCTGGCCGGGCGCGCCCTCGTGGTGGCTGAATTCCACGGAGATGCCCATGGATTCGAGCGCATCGATGGCATGCCGGCGGAAGTTCGGCGCCGCCTCGTGCACGGCCTGGTCGAAGTACCCCGCGTCATCGGCCGGGATGGGCGCCGAGCCGTCGTCGGGCAAGTTCTTCAGCAGGAAGAACTCGATCTCCGGGTGCACGTAGCAGGAGAAGCCCAAATCGCTTGCCTTGGCCAGCTGGCGACGCAGCACATGCCGCGGATCCGACCAGGACGGCGATCCGTCGGGCAGCTTGATATCGCAGAACATCCGCGCGGAGTGGTGCTTGCCGGCGCTGGTGGTCCAGGGCAGCACCTGAAATGTCGACGGGTCGGGGTGCGCGACGGTGTCCGATTCGGAGACACGGGCGAAGCCCTCGATGGAGGATCCGTCGAAGCCGATGCCCTCTTCAAAGGCGCCTTCGAGTTCGGCCGGCGCGATGGACACGCTCTTGAGGTAGCCAAGCACGTCGGTGAACCACAGCCGGACAAAACGGATATCGCGTTCTTCCAGCGTGCGCAGCACGAATTCCTTCTGACGATCCATGGTCAGAGGCTATTACATCCGGCGTACACGGGCACGGATGCTCAGCACCGCACGTCCTTAGGAGGCACCGTGCCGTCGACGAAGTAACGCGTGACCGCCTCGTCGACACATGCCTCTCCGTTGAACGCGACGGTGTGCTGAGTGCCCTCGTAGCTGATGAGGGATCCGTTCAATTGCTGCGCCAGCGCCACACCGGCCTCATACGGCGTCGCCGGGTCGTGGGTGGTGGAGATGACCACCACCGGAGGAAGCCCGGGAGTCGACGGGGTGTGCGGTGCCGATGTCGGCGCCACCGGCCAGAACGCGCACAAATCGCGCGGAGCGTATCCGGTGAACGTGCCGTAGCTCGAGAACGGCGCCTGCTCACGAAGTCGTTTGTCGGCGGCCACCCAGGGAGCGGAGTCCCGCGGGGTCGGCCCGTCGACGCATCGGATCGAGTTGAAGGCGTCCTGCAGGTTGTCGTAGCGCCCCTGGTCGTCGCGCTCCTGGTACTGGTCGGCCAGCCACAGCAGGTCATCGGGTCCGCTGCCATCGACCAGCCCGGCCAACCCGGAGGTGAGGTACTTCCAGTAGCGCGGTGTGTACATCGCCTGGATGGTGCCGGTGATGGCGTCCTGATAGCCCAGGCCGCGCGGGTCGTTGGTCTTCGCGGGCTTGGTGACCAACGGATCGATCAGTTGGTGAAAACGCTTCACGGCCTGCGACGGGTCGGTGCCCAGAGGGCACTTGGGGTCCTTGGCGCAGTCGGCCGCGTAGTCGTTGAACGCCACCTGGAATCCGGTCATCTGCCGGACGTTGGATTCGACCGGATCGATGGTCGGGTCGATCGCGCCGTCCAGGACCATCGTGCGCACATTCTGCGGAAAGTACTCGGCGTACTGGGTGCCCAGCTCGGTGCCGTAGGAGTAACCCAGGTAGTTCAGCTTGTTATCGCCGACTGCCGCCCGGACGATATCCATATCCCTTGCCGCCGAAGCGGTTCCGGCATTGGCAAGGAAGTCCAGTCCCATCCGGCTCGCGCAGTCGTTGACGTACTGGCGGTACACATCCTCGATGTGGGCGACCCCGGCCTGGCTGTAGTCGGCCAGCGGCTCCTTGCGGAAGGCGTCGAACTGGGCGTCGGTGCGGCACCGCAGGGTTGGGGTGGAGCCGCCGACACCGCGCGGATCGAACCCGACGATGTCGAAGCTCTGCCCGACCGCACTCTCGCCGAGCTTGGCGCCCATGCCGGCCGCCAGGTCCACGCCCGATCCCCCGGGCCCGCCCGGGTTCACCAGCAGTGCGCCGACGCGCTTTCCGGTGGCGGGCACCTTCAGCACAGCGAGCTCTGCCACCGCACCCATCAGCTTGTCGTAGCTGACGGGCACCTTCACCTTGGCGCACCGGGCCGTCGGGATGCGGCTGGTGTCACTGACGAAGCCGTCGCAACTGCCCCAGGTGACTTTCTGGTCATAGAACGCCTGCAGCGACGGGCTCGGTGCCGGCAACGGCACAGCGGCCGCGGGGATGGCAGGGAGGGCCGCCGAGAACATCAAAAGAATCACCGGCAACGCTCGGCGCATCCGCATCATGGGCCACATCGTGCCATGTCGGATGCCAAAAGGGATCAGCAGCGGGCGCCTTCGGCCGGAGTCGTGACCTTGATGAGATATGTCTCCGCCGCTTTGTCGACGCACTGATTCCCGTCGAACACGATGGTGTGCTTGGTCCCCTCGTAGGTGAGCAGGCCTCCGCCGAGTTGTTTGGCCAGCTCAACACCCGCCTGGTACGGGGTCGCCGGATCGAACGTGGTGGACACCACCAGCAGCTTGGGCAAGCCGGGCACGTTGATGGGGTGCGGCTTGCTCGTCGGCGGTACCGGCCAGAACGCACACACGCCCAGCGGTGCGTTGCCGGTGAATGCGCCAAAGTCCTGGAACGGGGCCACCTCACGGATGCGCCGGTCCTTCTCGACGGTCTTGGCGCGGTCCGTCTGCGGTGGTTCGTCCACACAGTTGATGGCGGTCTGCGCATCCTGCGCGTGGCTGTAGTGCCCCTCTTCGTCGCGCTTCATGTACGCGTCGGCGAGCAGC
The DNA here is from genome assembly GCF_002013745.1 of Mycobacterium sp. D16Q16. Lineage (NCBI taxonomy): Bacteria > Bacillati > Actinomycetota > Actinomycetes > Mycobacteriales > Mycobacteriaceae > Mycobacterium > Mycobacterium sp. D16Q16. Next base: position 48,328 of record NZ_MAEY01000027.1, on the reverse strand, counting down.
TGCAGGATGTCACCCGACCCCTCGCTGAGCTGGCGCAGCGCCTTGGTGAACGCCTCCCACAGCGTGGGCGAGTACATCACCATGATGGTGCCGATGATGGCGTCACCGTGGGACAGGCCGCGGCCGTCCTTGGTCTTGGCCGGATGCTCGACCAGCGGATCGATCATGGCCCGGTAGCGCGCGGTCGCCTGCGCGGGATCCGTGCCCAGCGGACAGCTGGGGCTCTTGGCGCAGTCGGCCGCGTAGTTGTCGAAAGCCTTTTGGAATCCAGCGATCTGGTCGATATCGGCCTGGGTGGGATCAGCGTTGGGATCGATCACCCCGTCGAGGATGAGGGCCCGCACATTCTGGGGGAACTGCTCGGCGTACGTGGTGCCGATTCGGGTGCCGTACGAATAGCCCAGGTAGGTCAGCTTTTCGTCACCGAGGGCGGCACGAAGCCGATCCATATCTTTGGCGACGTTCACCGTGCCGACGTTGGCGAGGAACTCCAGGCCCACCTTGTCGATGCAGCGCTTCACGAAGTCCTTGGAGTCCTGCTCCATGCGGGCGACACCCTCGGGGCTGTAGTCGGTGTCGTTCTGCGCGCGCAGGCGGTCCACGTCTTGGTCCGAGTTGCACTCGACGGCCGGGGTGGAGGACCCCACACCACGCGGATCGAAGCCGATGAAGTCGAAGCTGTCGCGGATCTCCCTGGGCACCTGCTTGACGATGGCCGTTGCGGCCTCGATGCCCGATTGGCCCGGCCCGCCGGGGTTCATCAGCAGCGACCCGATCTTGTTGCCCTTTGCCGGGTACTTGATGATCGCCAGGCGCGCCTTGGCGCCGTCGGGTTTGGCGTAGTCGACAGGCACCTCGAGTTCCGAGCACACCGTGCTGGCCGGCACCGTGGTGTTTTCCGGCGTGAAGCCGTCACAGTCCCCCCAACTGAGGCCGGTTTCGGACGGTCGCGCCGCCGTCGCCTGACCTTCCACTGACCGCACACAACCAGAGACGACGGCTACCACCGAGGCAAGAGCCAATACGGCAGCAACCCGCCGACCACGAAACATCATTCAGCCATGGTGCCAGAAGGGACTAGATCCGGGCCTTCAGCTCCTGGAGCGCCACGCCGAAATCGTCGGTCAGCGTGGACAGATCGGGCATCAGATCGGGGCAAGAAATCAGGCCGACATTGAGTTTGCCGTCCAGCGACATCACCGTGACGGTGAGCGCGGCGCCGTGGAAGATCGGCCCCAGCGGATACATCCCGACGACCTGCGCGCCCAAGAAGTACAGCGGCACTTGGGGTCCCGGCACATTGGAGACCACCAGGTTGTGGATCACCGGGTGGCGGTCGGCCAGCCGGATGCGCGAGTAGACCCGCATCGCGGTGCCGAACACGGCGGGCGCCGCGAACTGGCTCCAGTCCTGCAGCAGCGTCGCGCCCAACACGGCGGTGTGTTCCTTCGCGACGTTGTTGGCCTCGGCGATGACACCGAGACGGTCCACGGGATCTTCAATATTGGTCTCCAGGCGGGAGAACATTCCCGAGACCTGGTTTCGCCCCGGGCGGTCCGACTTCTCATGCACCGACACCGGAACCATGGCCACCAATGAGCTCTCTGGAAGCTCACCGCGGTCGTCCAGATACTTACGCAGTGCGCCGGCGCAGATGGCCATCACGACATCGTTGACCTTGACGCCGAAGCGGTTCTTGACCGCGCGGACGTCCTCGAGGTCCAGTTGGGCGTAGCCGACGTTGCGGCGGCTGGTGATCGTGGAGTTGAACGAGGTCCGCGGCGCCGAGAACGGCGCGGTCATGGCCTCGCCGCGCTTGGAGCGCTCCAGCCAGGCCGGAATGACGCCGATGGTCGAGGGCAGCAGCTTGGCGAACTTCAGCGGCCGCGAGGCCCATTTGAGGGCTCCGGTGACCGCGATCTCCAGGCTGTTGGCGCCGCCGACACCCGGCTCGGGTTCGGGCGCTTCGGCATCGGGTTCCACACCGCACAGCGCCGACATCAGGTTGGCGCCGGTGACACCGTCGACCGAGGCGTGGTGCATCTTGGTCATGACCACCAGGCGGTTCGTGTCGCCTGTCTCGATGACCCACATTTCCCACAGCGGCCGGGCGCGGTCCAAGGGCAACGAGGCGATGTGTCCGCACATATCGGCGATCTCGCCCTTGCCTCCAGGCGAAGGCAGGCCGACGTGGTGCAGGTGCCGGTCGATGTCGAAGTCGTCGTCGTCCACCCACACCGGGTGGTCCAGGTTCAGGCGGCTGTCGGCGAGCTTCTCCGTGAACGAGGAGATTCCCTCGACGCGCTCGACCAGCTTGGCCCGCAGTTTCTCGAACGAGTAGCCACCAGGAATGGTTGTGGTGTCTAATTCCAGTACCCCGCACACGTGCATGGGTTGGGTGGGTGTTTCGAGATAGAGAAAACTGGCGTCGAGTCCGGAAAGCCGCTGCATGCCGCAGATGCTAGGCGAGCCTGGTAGCCCCCGTGCCCGAATGCGGCGACCACAGATGTGACCAAGTCCACGCGCTCGGATATTCATCTCATCGCCGCCCGGTGGCACACTGAACATCGTTGGTAACCCAGGGACCCGAACGGGCCTTGAGGAGATTATCGAAAAGGTGACAGTGATGTCCGAGATGTCCGAATCTGCTTTGTACGGCGCTGCTTCCGAGACGAACGCAAAACCGCGTACCAAGACCCGCGTGCACCACTTGCAGAAGTGGAAAGCCGAGGGCCACAAATGGTCGATGCTCACCGCGTACGACTACTCGACCGCACGGATTTTCAACGATGCCGGGATTCCCGTTCTGCTGGTCGGGGATTCGGCCGCGAACGTGGTCTACGGGTACGACACCACCGTGCCGATCACCATCGACGAATTGATTCCGTTGGTACGTGGTGTGGTTCGCGGTGCCACCGAGGCCCTGGTGGTCGCCGACCTACCCTTCGGCTCCTACGAGGGCGGGGCCGCTCAGGCCCTCGCCAGTGCCACCCGGTTCATGAAAGAAGCCGGCGCCCACGCCGTAAAACTCGAAGGCGGAGAACGCGTTGCCGATCAGATCGCCACGCTGACGGCTGCCGGGATTCCGGTGGTCGCACACATCGGGTTCACCCCGCAGAGCGTGAACGGGCTTGGCGGATACCGGGTTCAGGGCCGCGATGACGCCGCCGCACAGCTCATTCACGATGCCATCGCGGTGCAGGAAGCCGGAGCCATCGCCGTCGTCATGGAGATGGTGCCGGCAGAGCTGGCAACACAGATCACCGGCAAGCTCACCATCCCCACCGTCGGCATCGGCGCCGGCCGGGAATGCGACGCCCAGGTGCTGGTGTGGCAGGACATGGCCGGGATGACCAGCGGCAAGACCGCCAAGTTCGTCAAGCAGTTCGGTCAGGTCGGCGCGGAATTACGCAAGGCCGCCGAGCAGTACGCCGATGAGGTGGCGCGCGGAGCGTTCCCCGCCCCCGAACACAGCTACTGATAGCTCAGGCGCGCACGCCGAGCTTGTTGTCCAGGTATTCCTGGCGGCAGGCTCGGCGTGCGAGCTTTCCGCTGGTGGTGCGTGGAATCGCACCGGCCTGAACCAGCTGCACATCCGCGATGGGCAGGTTATGCCGCCGCGATACGGCCGCGCGAATGGCATCGACGATGGGCTCTGGAGCGGCGCGGCCCGCACCGGCAGCACGTTCGGCCACGATGACCAACCGCTCCCCCGTGCCGTTGCCCTGATCGACGCCGGCGGGCAGCTCGTTCGCGGGCACCGAGAAGGCCGCCACGAATCCATGCCGCACCGCGGGTGAGGCTTCCTCGACGGTGGCCTCAATGTCCTGCGGGTAGTGGTTGCGACCGTCGATGATGACCAGGTCCTTGACCCGTCCGGTGATGAAAAGCTCACCGTCCAGGTAGACGCCCAGGTCTCCGGTGCGGAACCAGGTGGCACCGGGCTCGGTACCAGCGGCGTGGCTGCCTTGGTCGAGCCTGGCCTGCAGCTTGTTGCGGAACGAGAAATCGGTCTCCTTGGGCCTGCCCCAGTAGCCGCGGCCGATGTTGTCGCCGTGCAACCAGATCTCCCCGACTTCACCGTCGGGCAGCTCGGTGTCCGCGTTCGGGTTGACGATCACGGCCCATTGGCTGCGCGCGATCTTGCCGCAGGACACCTGCGGGACCGCGTTGTCGTGGTCGGCCCCCACCCGTATGGCGCGCCCGCTGCCCAGCTCCTGGCGGTCCAGATACACCACCGAGGCCTCGGCGTCGGAGGGAATGGTGGAGACGAACAGCGTCGCCTCGGCCATCCCATAGGAGGGCTTGATGGTGGTCGGCGGCAGTCCGTACGGCCCGAAGGCGTCGTTGAACTTGCGAATAGAGGAGATGCTGACCGGCTCGGATCCATTGATCAGACCCGCGACATTACTCAGGTCGAGCGTCTCGCCGTCCTTGGGCAGGCCGCGCTCTGCCGCCAGCTCGAACGCGAAATTCGGTGCGGCGGCAAAGGTTCGGCCCAGGTGCCCCTCGGCGGCAAGTTCCTTGATCCACCGTCCCGGACGCCGCACGAACGACACCGGCGACATCAGGGTGATCCGGCCCCCACAGAGTGGGAACAGGATCATCAACAGACCCATGTCGTGATACAGCGGGAGCCAGCTGACACTGCGGATGCTGTCGTCGAGCCCCACCGAGATGATCATCTGCAAGACGTTGGTCATCACCGCACGGTGGGTGATCTCGACACCGGCGGGCACCCTGGTGGACCCCGAGGTGTACTGCAGGTAGGCGATGTCGTCGGTATCCGGCGTCACCTTGACGTAGGTGGCGGCCACCGAATCGGGCACGCTGTCGACGGCGATCACGCGGGGACGCCGTTCCCGCGGCAGTCCGCGGACAAATCGGCTGACGGACTCGGCGGCGGCGTTGTTGGTCAGGACGACGGTCGGCTGTGCGTCGGTGAGCACCGAATCGAGTCGTTCGGAGTGGCCGGGAAGCTCCGGAGCAAACAATGGAACCGCAATGTTGCCGGCCTCGATGGCGGCATAGAAACCAACCACGTAATCGATGCCCTGCGGGGCCAGGATCGCGACGCGATCGCCGGGCTTGGTGACTTGCTGAAGACGGGCCGCGACAGCCTGAGAGCGCTGGCCAAGCTGTGTCCAGTTGAGATCGTTGGGTTCGCCGTCGGAGTTGGCATTGAAGTCCAGATACCGGTACGCGAAAGTGTCGCCCAGCTCGGCTACGGCACGTTCAAGGTAGTAGTTGACGGTATAGCCATCCGGCAAGGTGATCGCACCTTTGCCGTCCAAGTACTCCTCAACACGTAATTTCATGTCGACCTCGGTCTAGCTGTGGATACGGCGGGCGTCCCATAAGGGGACGATACCGACCGCACAACACCAACACTCGGCACCACACGCGGTGCGAAACGAATACGGCTGCCCAATCTGATACCCCGACCTTATGAGAATCCTAAGAGAATCTTAGATTACCCCGTGACAAGTCGTGACCATTGTTTACCTGAATGTGGCACCGTGTCTCATACTCGCCCAAGCCCGCACACGCCGAGCATCCCGTCCCTTCGACCGTCAGGGCACACCCCTCATGCCATCTCAGCACGTCGAGGTCGAGCGGAAGTTCGACGTCACCGACGCGACCATCAATCCATCATTCGACGGGATTTCCGCTGTCGCGCATGTGGAGCAGCAACCCCAGCAGGAATTGAACGCGGTGTACTTTGACACGCCCGACCAGCGGCTGGCCTACCAGCGCATCACGTTGCGGCGACGCACGGGCGGCACCGACGCGGGATGGCACCTGAAGTTGCCGGCGGGGCCGGACACCCGAACCGAGCTGCGGCTCCCCCTCGACGAAGGCGACGACGCGGATTCTCTTGCGGTTCCGGAGGAGCTGCGGGACACCGTGCTCGCGGTGGTGCGCGAGGACGAGCTGGCCCCAGTGGCCCGCATCAGCACCGTGCGCACGGTGGTGCGGCTGATCGGCGCCGAAGGTGAGCAGCTCGCCGAATTCTGCGATGACCAGGTGACCGCCACTCGGCTGACGGGCCAGGACTCCGGCGAGGAGGCCGCCGTGCAGAGCTGGCGGGAATGGGAGCTGGAGCTGTCGACATTCGGCGACACCGCACTGTTCGACCGGGTGACCGCTCGTCTGCTGGACGCCGGAGCGGCCCCGGCCGGGCACGGTTCCAAGTTGGCTCGTGTTCTTGACGTCCCCGAGCGTGCACGCCCCTCCGGTAAGGATCCCATCCAACGCGCCCTCCTCGAGCAGCTGGATCAGCTGCTCGGCTGGGACCGCGCGGTACGCGCGGACACCGATGACTCGGTGCACCAGATGCGCGTCACCATTCGGCGGATCCGCAGCCTGCTGCAGTCCAATCCGGAACGCTTCGGCGTGGACACGAACACCGAGCCGCTCGACGAGCTGCGCCTGCTGGCCAACATCCTCGGGGGTGCGCGTGATGCCGAGGTGCTGGCGCAGCGCTACGCCGCCGCGCTCACCGAGCTTCCCGAACCACTCATCCGGGGCCCGGTGCACGAACGTTTGGTGGATGCGGCCCAGCAGCACTATGACAACGGGTTACGCCGGTCGTTGGCGGCAATGCGCAGTCATCGCTACTTCCGGCTGCTCGATTCTCTGGACGCGCTGGTCGCTTCCGCCGGGCCGCCCTCGGACACCCATCACGCGGACGAGGGCGGAACACTCGACGCCGCGTACCGCAAGGTGCGCCGCGCGGCCCGGGCAGCGGCGCGTGCCGAGGGCGAGTATCGCGACGAGGCCCTGCACCGCATCCGCAAGTCGGCTAAGCGGCTGCGCTACGTGGCCAGCGCCGAGGGCGCGAAGCGAGTCTCGCAAGCGGCCAAGGACATCCAGGAACTGTTGGGTGAGCATCAGGACAGCACGGTGAGTCGCGCATATTTGGCCACGCAGGCCGCCGAGGCGCACAGCGCCGGTGAAGACACCTTCACCTACGGGGTGCTGTACCAGCGTGAGCACGACGCCGCCGAGACCGCACGCCACCAGGTGGAGGCGACACTCAAGGCGCTCCGTCAGGCCGTGCGCCACAAGAAGTGATCAGCTGCCCTCCGCTGGAAAGCCGAACAGCACGGTCCGGGTCTCCGGATTCGCTTCACGCAGAGTGAGTTTGGTGCGCTGGCCCTCGGGTGGATCGCCTTCGCAACGGGCCAGAATCGGCGGATCTGCCACGAAAACCTCAGCGGCTCGCTTCTTCTCCGCGCCTCGCAGCACGGCCGAATCGAAGGTCTGACCCTTCTGCGGGGCAAGCACGGTGGCCTCGGTGAGGTCCACACACGCCTGCTCCACCTTATTGGCCAGCGTATTCGAGGTCAGCAGCGACGATCTGACGTCGGCCAGGCCGTCGCGTGCCCACTGCGGCACCGGCGTACCCGCCGACAGCGCCAGGCAGATTTCCGTGGCGAACCGGTCGCCCAGCCGGCGCAGCGGTGCGGTCACGTGCGCGTAGGGGGCGGCGATACCCGCATGCCCCGCCGCCTGGTCATCCGGGCGGTTACCGTCGAAGACTAGATACGAAGCGCCCCGCAGGAGCGTGGTCGCCTGCGTCATCATCGCCAATGTTGTCGTGGCGCAGGGATCTAGAGCGGCCAGTTGGGCACCGATCGGGGTATCGCTCGACCAGGGCAGCCCGAGTGCATCGGCGGTCCGGCGGATCCACCGGCGCACATCGCCGTCCGCGGGCGGCAGCGTGCGCAGAATGCCGATGCCGCCATCGAGCATGATCTGCGCGGCGCAGATCCCGGTGAGCAGCGATATCTGCGCGTTCCAGCCGTCGGTTTCCGTGCGCGCCTCGATGCCGAGCTCCCAGTCACCGCTCGGGCCGCGCACGACTTCCTGCTCGGGCAGGCTCAACTCGATCGCTCCCCTGGCCAGTCCGAGATCTCTTCTCTTACGCCCGAATTCAGGGAGCACAGCGATCGAGGGATGCGGGTCCCCGGCATCCGCCGCGTCTTGAGCCTCCCGGTAGGTCAGCTGCCGTGTGGACTTCACCAGGGCGCGCTGAACGCTCCAGCTGACCGGGTTGGCATCGCCATCGGTTTCGATGCGCCATAGCGCGGCTGGCCGAATCTCGTGGGGCAGCAAGCTCGCCGATCCCTCGGAGAACACCAAGGGGTGCAGCGGCACCGAACCGTCGGGCAAGTAGATGGTCTCACCGCGCGTGCGGGACTCGCTGTCCAAGGCGCTGCCGGGTTCGATCTGCGCGGCGACGTCGGCGATGGCGTAGTGCAGCAGGTAACCGTTATCGGTGCGTTCCAGGTGCAGGGCCTGATCCAGGTCGCGCGATCCGGGCGGGTCGATGGTGACCAACTCCAGATCGGTGCGGTCGATACGCTCCGCGTGGTGTCGGTCGACGGCCTGGGCGGCATCACGCTGCGCGTCGGTACCGAATTCGGTGGGGAGCGTGAACTCCGCACGGATGCCGTCAAAGCTGAGGTCGCGGGCGACCAAGCGCTTCAACGTCACCGATCCAGACTAATCCAGGTCGGGAGGCGGACGAGTTGGCCTGTAAGCCGGATCCTGTTCCACGCAGCCACGGGCTAGCCGCGGCCGCGCAGCGGCGACCATCCATCTGGGCACACCGTCGCCGGGTACCTCAAGCGGCCTACCCGGAAGCTCGGGCGAGCAGCCCTCGAACACTTCCGCAGCTGTGCAAGCACAGCCTTTTGGCCTTGCTTCGGGTGGGGTTTACCGAGCCGAACCGGTCACCCGGTCCGCTGGTGCGCTCTTACCGCACCGTTTCACCCTTACCACCCCTGAGTCCCGAAAGACCCAGCGGTGGCGGTCTGTTTTCTGTGGCACTGTCCCGCGAGTCACCTCGGATTGCCGTTAGCAATCACCCTGCTCTGTGAAGTCCGGACTTTCCTCGAACCGCGGGATTTCTCCCACGATCCGCGGCCGCCCGGCCAACTCGTCCGCGCGGTCATCGTACTCGTGACAAGCTCATCGCCATGACGACAACGGCTCGACTGGGCGCGATATCGATCGACTGTTCGGATCCAGCGGCACTCGCCCGGTTCTACCAGCAGGTGCTTGACCTGGAGATTCTGTTCGAGAGCCCGGATATGGCCGCACTGAAAGGTGCCGCCGTGCTGCTGACCTTTCAGCGCGTGGCAGACCATCAGCCGCCGCAGTGGCCGACGGGTGCGCTACCGAAACAACTGCACCTCGAGCTCGCGGCGGCAGACCTGGATGCCGAGGAGGCACGCATCCTCGGGCTCGGGGCGACCAAGGCCGACACCCAGCCGAATCCGGGCGGATGGCGGGTACTGATCGACCCGGCCGGTCACCCGTTCTGCATCACCAACCTCATCCCTGAGGGCACCTATTCATGACCGTCTGCTGACGCGAATGGCCGTCTACATGTGACGATGAGGCATGAACAGTACAAACAAACTGTTCGTTCGAGCGGCCGGGCTCCTCGTCCTCGTCGCGCTGTTGGTCGTCGCACTACGCAGCTATCTGCCGGACCCAGCGATTCTCCCCCGGCCCGAGGAACCTCGCGATGAGCCTCGTTCAATAGCCTTGCAGCTCTTGCTGTGTGGTGTCGTCGCCATTCTCATTCTGTTGAGTCTGCGGCGACGGCGTCCCGGAATGCCGGTCTCGGCCGAGAGCCCATCGTATGTGCGGTTACACGGGTTGACCCGGCGCGAGGCGATCATCGCCGCCGCCAGCGTTCTCGCCCTGACGAGTGCGGTGTGGATGTCGCTCTATCTGACCCGGCCGGCGGGCGATTCTCCGGTGCGAGAACCTGCCCCGGGCACCTCCGAGCCGCGACCGGCCGCCGAGGCCGGGTCCCATAAGACCTCGGGCAACGCACCCGGTCGGGAAGAGTCCGGCGCGCCCACGGTGATCCTCGGTGTGGTGTTGATCGGCATCGCTGTGGCGATCTTCGTGCTGAGACGCAACGATCCGGATGCCCTAGATGCCGGTGGTGGCCCCTCTGTGGAATCCGAAGTCCTCGATGCGACACCCGGGTCGCTCGCCCATCTCGTCGAACTCGGCCTCGCCGAGGTCGCCGAGCCGGGCCGGGATCCGCGCGCATCGATCATCGCGTGTTACGCCGCCATGGAGCAGGGACTCACGGCGGCACCGGAGGCGGCACCGCTTGCCTCGGATACCCCGTCGGAAGTCTTGCAGCGAGCGGTTCACATCGGTGCCCTCCACTCGCATGCGGGCACCCAGCTCGTCTCGCTCTTCTCCGAGGCACGATTCAGCCCACACCAGATGACGCAGACCGATCGAGAGTCCGCGGTGCGATGGCTGCAGAACGTGCTGGACGACCTTCGGAGCAGGCAATGAAATGGTTCGTACCGGCCGTGCTGCTGGTGGTGATCCTGGCCGAAGCCTGTGTGGCTTCCAGTCCGCTGCGCTCCCTCACTCTTCCGATCACCGGCGCAGTGGTCGCCGTCGCCCTGTACCTGCTGTGGAGGCAGCTGCGGAATCCGCCGGAACCAAGGCCGCTGCCCCCGGCCAGCCTTCCGGCGGACGAGACGTTGCACCGATGGCTTGCCCGTGCCGAGGCGAGGATCAGTTGGGCCGAACGGACCCGCGGCGACTGGGATCGACATCTGCGGCCCCTCATCGCGGCCGATTTCGAGACCGCGGCAGGTCATCGACAGTCAAAAGATCGCGCCGCGCTCGCCGCGACCGGGCGCATGATGTTTGGCCCCGACCTGTGGCCCTGGGTCGACCCGAATGGCGCATCGCATAAGGACCGTGCTGAACCGGCCCCCGGGCGCGCCGTACTGCAATCGATACTCGACCGATTGGAGCAGATGTGACGACACTTCCGGTTGCCGTCGCGACCCAACACGCCGACGCGGTGCTGACGGAGATCGAACGGGTTGTTGTCGGAAAACGCGATGCGCTGCAACTGATTCTGTTGACGATCCTCGCGCGCGGGCATGTCCTCATCGAGGATCTACCGGGCCTGGGCAAAACGCTGATCGCCCGATCGTTCGCGGCAGCGCTGGGGCTAGATTTCGCCCGAGTGCAGTTCACGCCGGATCTGCTGCCCGCCGATCTGCTGGGCTCCACGATCTACGACATGTCTTCCGGGCTGTTCGAGTTTCGTACCGGACCGATCTTCACGAATCTCCTGCTGGCCGACGAGATCAACCGCACTCCACCCAAGACGCAATCGGCGCTGCTGGAAGCGATGGCGGAGGGGCAGGTCAGCATCGACGGCGAAACCCGCAGACTGCCAGCCCCATTCGTGGTGCTGGCGACGGACAACCCCATCGAGTATGAGGGAACGTATCCGCTACCGGAGGCACAGCTGGACCGGTTCGCGATGCGGCTGCAATTGGGATATCTCAGCGAGGACCTCGAGATGGAAATGCTGCAGCGGCGATTGAACCGCGGATCAGCGCAGCCGATTGTGTCGCAAGTGATCGCCGCCGAAGACCTTGTGATGATGCGGGAAGCGGTGGAACACGTTTCGGTACATCCGGATGTCCTTCGCTATATTGTCGCGCTGGCCGCCGCGACGCGCACTCACTCGCATGTCGAGGTCGGTGCCAGTCCGCGTGCGGAGCTGGACTTGGTGCAGATGTCGCGGGCGCGGGCCATGCTGCTCGGCCGCGACTTTGTGATACCCGAGGATGTCAAAGCGCTCGCCGTACCCGCTGTCGCGCACCGGATCAGTCTGCGTCCGGAGATGTGGGTACGCCGCATCACCGGCGCGCATGTGGTCGACGAACTGTTACACCGGCTGCCGGTACCGCGAGCGTCCGGATGATCAGTTGGCGCGCTTCCCCGCTGACATCGGCGCTGGCTGCCTGCGCCGGCACCGCGTTGACACTTGCGATGGTGACGGGCCGGTGGCAGTTGGTCATGTTCGCGGCACCTTTCATCGGCGTCCTCGTCGGAGCCACCCAACGCCCCAAGGATGGCCGGGTATGGGTTTCCGAGGAGTCAGAACCGTTACGGTGCTTGGAGTCTGAGACGGTAACCATCACCACGACGATCGAATCGGCCGAACCGGCGGTGGTCTGCCGGCTACTCCCGGCGCCCGTGGAGGGTCTGCACATCGAGGTGGGCAAGGCAAGAGCGCCGAACCAGATCACCATGCACGTGTCGGCTGAACGCTGGGGCCGGTACACCATTGCGGTTCAGGTTCACACAGTTTCCACGTCTGGCCTGTGGGCTGGCGCTCCGGTAACGCTGCCTGCCGCAGAGCTGCGTGTGTACCCATTGGCAGACCCGCAGGACGTCACGCTGCCGCCCGCCGACCTGCCCGACCGGATCGGCACACACCTGACGCGACACCATGGACCGGGCGTCGAATATGCGGACATTCGTGAGTATGTCCCGGGTGACTCACTGCGAACCGTCAATTGGAGAGTCAGTGCGCGGCGGGGAAGATTGCATGTCACCGACCGGCTGACCGATCGGGCCGCCGATGTTGTCGTTCTGATCGACACCTATCCGCAGCCGTCGGGTCCGGCAACAACGGCGACGGAGCGATCCGCACGTGGCGCTGCCCAGCTGGTGCAGTCGGTGTTGCAGCGCGGAGACCGGGCGGGTGTTGTCCTGCTGGGCAGTGCTCCACGCTGGCTTGCTCCCGACATCGGCCGCCACCAGTTCTATCGCCTGCTGGACGCCGTTCTGGATGCCGGAGAATGGCATTCACAGAGCGTCAGTGCGCTGGCCCCGCGCGCGGCGATGCCGCCCAACGCGATCGTGGTGGCGTTCTCCACGCTGATGAACGCCGATTTCGGTCTGGCCCTCACCGACCTTAGGCGGCGCGGGCACGGTGCTGGTGGTCGATGTGCTCGACCGCTTGCCTTTCCGTGAGGAACCCGATCCGATCGTCGCGCGCTGGTGGCGATTGGAACGTTCCCGGATGTATCGCAATATCGCTGTGACGGGAGTCGACGTGATCGGCTGGAGTCACGACTCGGGACTCAACCACGCCATGCACCTGCTGCCGCGGCGCCCGCGAATGGCACGGCGCCGATGAAAACGAGTGTGGTGTTGGCCGTGCTGTTGGTCATCGGCGTCCTGGCACGCACCGATACGTCCCCGGTGATCGCGATGCTCTCCGGTATGACCGCCGTGATGTGTCTGTCGGCCGCATACACCCGGCATTGGCCGTCCGACGTTCTTCCCGCGCTGCTGTTCGGTTGCGTGGCATTGCTCGCGGCGGCACCCGCATGGCACGCATCGTGGCTGCCTTTGGCCGTACCTGTCGCCATCGTCGTCATCTATGTTCTGGCGCTGCGGCCCTTTACCCAGGGCAGCGGCGGCACCGTGGAGCGATGACGATCGCGATCTGAGTCATCCACAATCTTGCCCCGATTGGTGGATATCGAAACCTGGGTGCGCTAGGCGCCCGGGTCGGCCAGCCGTGCCAGCTGCACGGTCGCACCGCGGAGCTCATCGATCGAATCAATCGGATCGACGTAGCCGACTCGGGTCACGGACCAACCCCGCGGCGTACTCACCCGGATATCCAGCCCGTATCGGTCTGCTCCCTCACAACGAGCCGCGGTGGCGTCCGGGTATCCACCGAGTCGTTGTGCCATCGCGAGCAGCGCCTGCCCGTGATCGTCGTTGAGGTGAGTGACCGCTCGATCAGCCTTGGGCGAGACGGGATCTGGTGCGGCCGAATCGTAATCGGCGCCACTTGCCGAGTCCATGCGGCCGTAGCCGCCCACCCAGCGCACGCGTTCGACGTCCAGAATCCAGACAGAGAAATCGCTGTAGTCGATGTAATAGCGGGCGGCGGGCACCGCAGCGATGTGGGCCTCACGCGCCGCGGGCAGCTCGTCCGGGCTGGGCCGGCGCACCTTCCCGGCAAGGGTGATCCGGGTGTTGGCCAACGGATCCTCGGGGGCGTCGGGCGCCACGATGGAAACGCTCGCTCGGGGGTGGCGTATCAGGTTGCGTCCGTGCTCAGCCATCTTCGATACGCAGAGCACCGGCGACCCACCCAGTAGCCCATAGGTGACCAGCGACGCCCATGGCTCACCGTCGGCAGACAGGCTCGCAAGGGTCGCGATGTTCGTCGACGCCGCAACCGTTCTCGCCTCCTCGGCGGCCGAAGGCCGAGCCGGGTTGGCGACATCTGCCAGGGGTGGGGCAATGGTGGGCGCATCGCCCGGATCGCCGTGATCGCGAGAAGCCATGGCGACAGCCTAAGTCAGGTACGAGGTCTCATTGACGAGTCGCACTGAAGCCGGCCCGTCCGAGTAGAACTCGGCGATGCTCAGCGAGGCCAGATCCAGGTGCAACCGGTACAGCAGGCTGGGTCCCGCATCTAGTGCCAGGCGCAGCAGCGTCTTGATGGGCGTCACATGGGAGACCACCAAAACCGTGGCGTCGCCGTACTCGGCGATGATCCGATTGCGGGCACGGCGCACCCGGTGGTGCACGGTATCGAAGCTCTCCCCTTCCGGCGGAGTCACCGAGGCATCGCTGAGCCACTGGGCGTGCAGCTGCGGATCACGCGCGGAAGCTTCGGAGAACGTCAAACCCTCCCACGTGCCGAAGTCGGTTTCGATCAGATCGTCATCAACCGTCAGCGGTACTCCCAGTGCCTCGGCGGCCGCAGCGGCAGTCTCCTTAGCGCGGCCCAGCGGCGAGCTGATGACGGCCGCGATACCACCGCGGCTCGCGAGGTAACGTGCCGCCTTCGCGGCCTGATCGCGCCCCAGTTCGGTCAGCTCAGGATTCCCGCGACCGGAGTACCGGCGCTGCACCGAAAGCTCGGTCTGCCCGTGGCGAAGCAGCAGCATTCGGGTGGGCTTGCCGCGCGCACCGGTCCAGCCCGGCGCGGCATCGGCAGGCTTGGGCTCCTTGGCTTCTTTGGTTTCCTTGGGCTTCTTCGGAACCTTGGGTTCGATGCCACTGGCACGGTCCATCGCCTCATTGGCCAGCCGATCGGCGTGCTTATTGCGCTCCCGGGGAATCCACTTGTAGTCGACGGTTTCGAACTGCATCGCCGCGGTGATCGCCTGCCGGTACAGCGTGATGAGGTCGGGATGTTTGACCTTCCAGCGGCCGGACATCTGTTCGACGACGAGTTTGGAGTCCATCGAGACGCTTACCTCAGTGGCGCCCAGTCGCGCCGCCTCCGCCAATCCCGCTATCAGACCGCGGTATTCGGCCACATTGTTGGTGGCATGACCGATCGCCTCGCAGGCCTCGCCCAGTACCGTCTCATGATCCGGGGCGAACACCACGGCGCCATATCCGGCCAGCCCGGGGTTACCGCGCGAACCACCGTCGGCCTCGACAAGAACTCTCACAGGCGCACCAGGATCGCACTGCACTCGGGGCACCGCAGCACCTCGTCGGCGGCCGCGGCCGAGATCCGGGACAGCTCACCGCGGTCCAACTCAATACGGCACGCGCCGCACTTGTTGCCTTGTAATAATCCCGCTCCCGGACCTCCCGAGCGGCGCTGCCGTTCATAGGCTTCCAGCAGCGCCCCGTCGATGGAGGACGACAGGCCGTCACGACGCTGCCGAATCTGGTTCTCCTCGGCATCGGTGTCGATGGAAATCGCACGCTGGAGCCGCTCGATTTCCGCGATCCGTTCGGCGATCTTGTCGGCGCTGGCCTGAGCCGAAGCCTGTTGGGCCTGGAGCTCCTCGCGACGCTCCATCAGCTCCAGCTCGGAGTCCTCGAGGCTGGACTGGCGGCGCTCCAGGGTGTCGAGCTCATGCTGAATATCGACGAGTTCCTTCGGGTTCACGCTGCCCGAGGCCAGCAAGGAACGGTCGCGGTCCTCCCGTTGACGCACGGCGGTCACCTCGGTGTCCAGCTTCGCCACCTGAACATCCAGGTCTTCCAGAGCCAGACCGAGCGCACTCACGTCGCCGAGAATCTTCCGCTGCTGCGCCTGCAACTCCCCGTGCTCCTGGCGTTCCGGCGGATTCGCACGCCGGTGCGTGAGGCGCGTCAATTCGGCATCTACGGACGCCAGATCTACCAGGAGACGCTGTTGTGCCACATCGGCTTTCATGCTCGTTCTTCTTTCTCTGGACCACCCAGGGTCCAAGGGTCTGTGCGAACTGGCGAGATGCGCGTCGGTAACTTCTCTCCGAATTCGGTGTCGAGCACCCGCGCTGCCTGCGCACACCACGGGAACTCGCTGGCCCAATGGGCGACGTCGACAAGTGCAACGCTACTTGCCCGGGCATGCTCGTCGGCGGGATGGTGCCGCAGATCGGCGGTGACATACGCGTCAGCCCCGGATCCGACCGCGGTACTCAACAGCGAGTCGCCCGCACCGCCGCAGACCGCGACGGTCTGAATCAGAGCATCCGGATCACCGGAGGCCCGGGTTCCCCACACGGTTCGCGGTAGGGCGGCACCGACGCGGGATACAAAGTCACGTAGAGGCTCCGGTTCGGGCAGCACACCCACCCGCCCCAGACCGGTGCCCGTCGGCACGGGTGCCATGGGCAGGACGTCGATGGCCGGCACTTCATAGGGATGGGCGGCCCGAATTGCCGCGAACAGCCCACAGCGCAGCCGGGACGGGGCGACCATCTCCACCCGATCCTCGACAACCTGCTCCACGACACCGTGCACACCGATTGCGGGGTCCGAACCCTCCAGCGGGCGGAACTGCCCGGTACCGGTGGCGCTCCACGAGCAGTCCGAGTAGGCGCCGAGTTGTCCGGCGCCGGCGTCGAACATGGCGCGGCGCACCACCTCCGCGGATTCGGTGGGCACGAATACCACCCATTTGTCGTAGTCGGCGAACTGCGGGGCGAGCACCGAGGTCACTTGCAGCCCAAGGGCTTCCGCGAGGGCATCGGACACACCGGGGCTCGCGGAGTCGGCGTTGGTGTGCGCCGTGAACAACGCGCCGCCCGAACGGATGAGGCGATGGATCAGCGCGCCCTTGGGCGTACTGGCCGCCACCGTGTCCACACCGCGCAGCAACAGCGGATGGTGCGCCAACAGCAGATGCGAACCGGCAGGCGAACCAGCACTATCCATCTCGTCGAGCACTGACGCGGTCGCATCGACGGCGACGGTCACCGCCTCGATCTGCTGCTCGGGGTCACCACAGACCAAGCCCACTGAATCCCACGATTCGGCCAGGGCGGGCGGATACGCCGCGTCAAGCACACCGATGATGTCCGCGAGCCGCACACCCACTACAGAATCTCCTTCATCGCTTGCACCAGCTCCGGCCATTCGGGTCGCACCGCCACCCGCAGATAGTCGCCGCCCAGCCCCACGAAGGTGTCGCAGCGGCGGACGGCGATGTTCTTGACCTCCAAGTGTTTTCGCATCAGTTTGACGTCGGGCACGGTCACCAGCAGGAACGGTGCCGCCCCTTCGGTGACAGTCAACCCTAGGCGGCGCAGCGCATCGGCCTGCTGGCGCCGCGTGTCGGCAAGACGCTGGGAGTCCTCCGCGGCGAGCGCGACCGCTTCCGGGGTGTTGCAGGCGATGAGGGCTTCGAGTTGCAGTGTGCCCAAAGGCCAATGCGCACGGCCGTGCGTAAGACTGTCCAGCACCTCGGGGTCACCCACGGCGTAGCCCGCACGCAATCCGGCGAGTGCCCACGTTTTGGTGAGGCTGCGCAGGACTACCAGGCCGGGCAGTCGCTCCGCCGCCAATGACTCCGGCTCGCCGGGCACCGCGTCCATGAAGGCCTCGTCGACCACCAGGACTCGTCCAGGACGACGCAACGCGAGCAGATCCGCACGGCGGTGCAGCACCGAGGTCGGGTTGGTGGGGTTCCCGATGACCACCAGGTCGGCGTCGTCGGGAACCGTGGCGGCGCCGAGGGTGAACGGTGGCGGCAACACCACGTGGTCGATCGGGACACCGGCCTCGGCAAGCACGGCTTCCGGTTCGGTGAAGCCCGGTGCAAACAGAGCGGCCCGGCGCGGACTCAGCCGGGGCAGCATTGCGAAGGCCTCTGCGGCCCCCGCCAGCGGCAGCACCTCATCGGTCGTTCGGCCATGTCGTTCGGCGATCGCGGAAACGGCGCGCTCCTGATCGGCGCGGCGCGGGTAGCTGCCCAGCTCATCGAGCCGGACGGCGAGCCGATCACGCAGCCAGTGCGGTGGCGCGGCGGCGCGCACATTCACAGCGAAGTCCAGGACGCCCGGAATCAGCGCCTGGTCGCCGTGATAGCGCACTCCCTTTCGCGGCCCAGTCATGTCTCGACACTAATGTAGGGGGGTGGCTCCTCCGATGCTGGTGATCTTCGATCTCGACGGCACCCTGACCGATTCTGCACCGGGGATCGTCTCCAGTTTCCGTCACGCGCTCAGTCACGTCGGCGCGCCCGAACCGACCGGTGATATCGCGTCGCGGGTGGTGGGACCGCCGATGCACGTCACACTCGGTTCGATGGGGCTCGGCGACCGTGCCGCCGATGCGATCGCGGCCTACCGAGCCGACTACGGCGCACGCGGATGGGCCGTCAACGAGACGTTCGACGGCATCCACGACGTGCTGATCGGGCTACGCGAGGCGGGGGTGCCCATGGTGGTGGCGACATCCAAGTCCGAACCGATCGCGGCACGGATTCTGGAGCATTTTGGGCTTGCCGAGTTTTTCCAGGTGATCGCCGGGGCAAGCCCGGACGGTGTCCGGTCCAGTAAAGCCGATGTGATCGAGCACGCCCTGTCCCAGCTGGATGAGGTTCCCTCGACCGGCGTGGTGATGGTGGGCGACCGGGTACACGATGTGGAAGGTGCGGCCGCACACGGTATCGGCACCGTCGTCGTCGACTGGGGTTACGGAGCAACGGATTTCGACGACGATGCGCCGAACTCCGGCGATCTTTCCCGATGGATCATCGGGCGTGTCGGCACCCCGCAAGAACTGCGGGAGGAACTTCATGTCTGAGCCTCTCCATGTCACCTTCGTATGCACCGGCAACATCTGTCGCTCCCCCATCGCCGAGAAGATGCTGGCGCACCAGCTCGCCGAGCGCGGCCTGGGCGATCGGGTGCGCGTGACCAGCGCCGGTACCGGAGATTGGCATTCCGGACAGCCAGCCGACGAACGCGCGGCCAGTGTGCTGGCCGAGCACGGCTACCCGACGCAGCACCGAGCGGCCCAGGTGGATGGTGATCATCTGAGCGCCGATCTCATCATTGCCCTGGCGCGCAACCACTCCCGCATGCTGCTGCATCTGGGAGCCGACCCCGAACGGGTGCGGCTGCTGCGGTCCTTCGATCCGCGGGCGGGCCGGGCGGCCATGGATGTCGAGGACCCTTACTACGGCGACCGCAAGGATTTCGCGGACGTGCTGTCGGTCATCGAGGCCGCGATGCCCGGCCTGCACGCCTGGGTCGACAAGACGCTCGCGGAGCGTGAGACCAGCTGATGCGACGTCTCGCGTTTCTGCTGCGCCCGGGATGGATTGCCCTGGCGCTGGTGGTCATCGCATTCGCGTATCTGTGTTTCACGGTGTTGGCGCCGTGGCAGCTGGGCAAGAACACCAAGACCTCGCGGGAGAACGACCGCATCGCCCATTCGGTAAGCGCCGACCCGGTGCCACTGAAAGACGAGCTGCGGCCTGACTATTCGATGCCCGAGGACTCCGAATGGCGCCGGGTGACGGCGACTGGGCATTATCTACCGGACCGCCAGGTGCTGGCCCGGCTGCGCGTGGTCGATGCCAAGCCCGCCTATGAGGCGTTGACGGTGTTCCAGGTCGATGGTGGTCCTGCGATTCTGGTGAACCGCGGCTATGTGCGGCCCGAAGAGGGCACCAGCGCGCCCCCGGTACCCGTGGCGCCCACCGGCCCGGTAACCATCAACGCGCGGCTGCGAGAGCCCGAACAGCAGTCAGACAAGGCGCCTTTCCTGGAAAACGGTGAATACCAGGTATATTCGATCGTTCCGGGGCAGGTTTCGACGCTGCTGAAGACTCCGCTTGCCGGGCCGTATCTACAGCTCTCGGAGAATCAGCCAGGCGGTTTAGGGGCCATCCCGCTGCCGCAGCTGGACGCCGGACCGTTCCTGTCCTACGGCATCCAGTGGATCGCGTTCGGGATTTTGGCGCCATTTGGGTTGGGGTACTTCGTCTTCTCTGAGATCAGACAGCGCCGCGCGGCGGCCGCCGCGGTGAACGCCGTGAAACCCGGGACACCACAGACCACCGAAGAACGGTTGGCCGACCGTTACGGGCGGCGCTGACGCCACGCAGCGATCACCGCGGCAACGGCTGTCACATTCTGGACGGCACGCGAAAGCCGAGCTGCCTCATGCACTTCCCCGATCCTGGGTGCGACACCGCACCCCAGTGTGGGACGGATCTCCTCGCCGTACGGATACCGGACGGGGCCACCGAGACGCACGCCGAGAGCACCCGCGAAGGCCGCCTCGGCGACACCGGCGTTGGGACTGGGGTGACGCTGCCCGTCGCGCAGGCAGACACGCAGCGTCGCGACCGCTGAGCCCCCGAGAAACGGGGCCGCAACCGCCGTGGCCAGCGCGGTGAGCCTGGCGGGCAGCAGGTTGAGCAGGTCGTCCAACCGTGCTGCCGCCCAGCCGAATCGCAGGTATCGGGCCGATTTGTGGCCGATCATCGCGTCGAGGGTGTTGGCCGCACGGTAGGCCAGCACACCAGGAACGCCCGCGAGTGCCGCCCATACCAGCGGCCCGGTGTGGGCGTCGGAGGTGTTCTCTGCCAGGGATTCCACGGTGGCACGGGCGATTCCGTCGACGTCCAGCAGGCTCGGGTCCCGGCCGCAGAGGGACGGCAACAGCGCCCGCGCGTCGTCGATGTTGTCGTCATACAGGTGTTCCGACATCTGCGCGCCCACCCGGACCAGGGATGTTCCGCCGAGGGTCGCCCAGGTCGCGATGGCGGTCACGATGACGGTGGCGGTCGCCGAGCGGCGCGCTGCGCGTTCAACTGCCCATCCGGTGACGGTGACGGCGGTCAGTAACGCGGCGGTGTGGGCTGCGCCGGCAAGCTTGGTGTCCCGGTAGGTGTACGTCTCCAGTGCCGCGGCGGCCTGCCCGAATCCGGCGACCGGGTGGAACCGGCGCGGGTCGCCGAAAGCCCGGTCCAGGGCGTAACCGAGGGCGATACCCGCGGCGCGGAATCCTCGGCGCGACACGCACACACCCTATAGAATTTGCTGCGCAATGAAGCACTCCCCTGCCAGGCTCGTGGACCTGGTCAATCCCGCTTCGCTGCTGTTGCCTGCCTCGAACGTGATCATGCAGTTGTCGCATCCGGGCGTCGGATATGGAGTGCTGGAGAGCCCCGTCGACAGCGGCAACGTCTACAAGCATCCGTTCAAACGAGCCCGGACCACCGGGATGTTTCTCGCGGTCGCGACGATGGGCAGCCGCCACGACCGTGAGGTGATGAAACGCGGTGTTGACGCGGTGCACCGGCAGGTGCGCCCCACCCCCAAGAGCCCAGTGAAGTACAACGCCTTTGATCCAGGACTGCAGCTGTGGGTGGCGGCGTGCCTGTACCAGTACTACGTGCAGGCCTATGAGTCGCTGCACGGCCCGCTCGATGATGCGACGGCCGATGAGATCTATCGTGACGGCGCACGGATCGGCACCGCGTTGCAGGTGCGGCCCGAGCAGTGGCCGCCGGATCGGGATGCGTTCAACGACTACTGGAAACGGTCCGTCGACGAGCTGCGGATCGACGCACCAGTGCGCGAACATCTGTTGGGTGTCGCGTCGTTCACGATGCTGCCGTGGCCATTGCGGATGGCCGGACGGTTCAATCTGTTTGCGACCAAAGGGTTTCTGCCCCCGCAGTTCCGCGAGCTGTTGCAGGTTCCCTGGACGGATCGCGACCAGCGCCGCTTCGATGCACTGCTGAGCGCGCTACGGATCGCCGATCGGATGGTGCCCGCACAGGTGTGGACGTTGTCCTATACCGCGCTCATCTGGGACATGCGATTACGCGAGCGTCTGGGTAAGCCTGTCGTCTAGGCTCGCAGACGTGCAGATTCTCACCGGCTGGCGTCGATTGGACGAAGGTCAGAGGCGCAGCGTCATCGGGATGAGTGTCGCGGTGGGCGCACTGCACGTCCTGGGCTGGGGCATGCTGCTCTTCCTGGTCACTCCCGCACATTTCACGGTGCAGGGCAGCGTGTTCGGGGTTGGGCTGGGTGTCACGGCGTACACGCTGGGCATGCGGCACGCCTTTGATGCCGACCACATCGCGGCCATCGACAACACCACCCGCAAGCTGGTGGCCGATGGACGACGTCCGATGTCGGTGGGTTTCTGGTTCTCCCTGGGGCATTCGTCGATCGTGTTCATCATGGTCGGGCTGCTGGCGCTTGGCGTTAAGGCGTTGGCGGCCAATGTGTCCGACGAGCACTCGTCGCTGCAACAGTGGACGGGCGTGTTCGGGACAGCAGTCTCCGGCACGTTCCTGTTGCTCATCGGGCTGCTTAATCTGGTGTCGCTGATCGGGATATACCGCATTGCCAAGCGGATGCGCGGCGGCGAGGTCGACGAGGCGGCGCTGGAGCGCGAGCTGTCCAACCGCGGTGGGCTGAACCGGCTTTTCGGGCCGCTGATGGCGGCGATCCGCAAGCCCTGGCAGATGTACCCGGTGGGCCTGCTGTTCGGGTTGGGGTTCGACACGGTCACCGAGGTGTCGCTGCTGGTGATCGCCGGAGGTGCCGCCGTGACCGGGCTGCCCTGGTACGCGATCTTGGTGCTGCCCATCCTGTTCAGTGCCGGGATGTCGCTGTTCGATTCGCTGGATGGGTCGCTGATGAACTTCGCCTACGACTGGGCGTTCCAGGAGCCGGCCCGCAAGATCTACTACAACCTGGTGGTCACCGGACTGTCGGTGGCGGTGGCTGTGCTGATCGGATCGCAGGAGATCATTTCGATTCTCACCGAGAAGCTCAACATCACGACGGGTCCGCTGGCCGCGGTGGGCGAGTTGGATCTGGCCGCTATGGGTTACGTGATCGTGGCGCTGTTCATCGTGACGTGGGCGTTAGCGGCGCTGGGCTGGCGTTACACCGGGGTGCGCAGACGCTGGGGCGGCTAGCGCGGGTTTTTCACAACTGCCCGAAATTCGATGGAACCGATTCGGGACGTCCGACGTCCTATATACATACGATGAACCTGACCTGGCCAAACCCGGCCAAGACCTGAGGGGGCTCTATGTCGCTGGAAAACCTGAGAAACAGCGCCAACAATGACGGCCTGGTACTACACCTGGACCCGAGCCAGTTCAAGGCAATCCTCACGGCATGTGATGTGTATACGGACGGATTGAAGAGCCTGAAACACGATGCCCAGGCGCTGAGTGAACGTAAGCTCGGGTTCTCTGAGGAGCACCTCGACTCAGGTGCACAACTTGCGCGAAAGTTCCAGGCGAAGGCGGCCGGAGATGCTAACAGTGCCGAGAACACCTTCCAGTCGCACATCGATCGTGTCGAGGAAATGAAGAGCTTGTTTGTTGCACTTCGGGATGCCTACGAACGGACCGACCACAGCAATGCGAACTCGTTTGGCGGATTCGGTCGTTAACCGACTGATAGAAACATGTTGCTTCGCAGATTGACGCTGGCCGGTGTCGGCATGATCCTCATTGGGTGCGGGCCGCACATCTCCGGCACACCGGTGACGTCGCCGCTCCCAACGAACGACAAAGGCCACACTCGTATCACTTACGACCCCTGCAAGGAGATTCCAGCGAGCGTCATCGCACAGCAAAAACTCGACTCTCGGCCGCCGCAGCCAAGCTCAATCAACGGCGGCGGGGTTGAAAACTACTTATGCAAGTACAGAGCACAGTCTGGGTACTACCTCTCCATATCTGCGTCGAACTACACCCTTGAGATGGACAAAAAGGACACAACCCATTGGGGTTATAGAGATTTCGAAATCAACGGTAGGAAGGCACTCAGTTTCTACCTATCCACCCAGCCTAGGAAGGACGGGTGTGCGATCGATGTGGCGGCGTCCACTGGCGTGTACGGGGTCCTGGTCTCGGATGGACTGAATGGCTTTGACCCATATCCCGATTGCTTGTCTGCTGCCCAAGCGAACATCGAGGCGTTTATGCCGTACTTCCCCTACTGATCAGACCGCGTCGAGTATCTCGAAAAAGTTCAAGAATCATGGAACCGGATCGATGCCCGTCACGTCAGAACCTAATAGCGGACTTGTGTGCCACGAGACGAAGGAGCTGCCATGAGCGGAGATGAAGACGACTGGACTAAGGGCAACCGCGAACGCGACGTGCTCTATGCCAAGCAGCGTCTACACGGCTCCAACATCGACGGTGGAACTGAGTCGGCGAGCATCCCAACCGAGGACTTCGGCAGCTGGGCACATGCACAGATCAAGCAAGCTTCTGACGCATTTGATTCGGAGTCGGCCCTCGAAGTTTCAAACCAGTGGGAGACGCTCGCCACCGGCTTCAAATCGGTACTCGACAACTTCAAGAGCTCCTTAGATACAGCGATCAATGGCAGCTGGACAGGAGAAGGAGCTGAGGCAGCCAAGCAGGCAATCTCCGCATACAAGAGCCACGCCGAACAGGTCAGCGATGGCATGTCGCTCATGGCCACTAAGCCCGCTGAGGTTGAGACAGCGATGACGCAGATCAAGGGCCTCATGCCCGAGGTCGTTCAGGTGGATGAACCGCAGGTACGGACACAGGCGGCGTACGAGCACTATTACGCCCAACAAGCGCTGGCTCAGCAGAAGCAAGACGAAGCTCGCATGATCATGCGGAACGTCTGGTCCCCCGTGTCTCAACAGGCGGCTTCCGGTCTCCCGGCTCTTCCTCCGGCTCCACAGTTCGCAGATGCCGCAGCCATGCCGGTCAACGCCGCATCATCGTTATCCGGCTTGGGGAACGGCAAGGACATCAAGCCCGACCAGATCAAGCCGATCGACGAGGCCTCAGTGCGCGCAGCTGCAGCCGCCGCTCTGGCGGACCCAGCGCAAGCGTCCGCCTCCGGCGGATCTGGCGCTGCCGGTGCTGCTGCGGCCGCCGCAGGTGCAGCGGGTGGTGGTTCGGGAGCTGGCGCCGGAGGCCCCGCAGCCTCAGCGTCCGCTGCTGCCGGAGCGGGCGCCGGAGCCGGAACCCGACCCTCCTCGGGTGGCAGTACGACCGCGACCGGTCCTAACACTGGATCGGTCCCGGGCACCTACGGCATCGGCCGGTGGGGCAAGCCAACCACCAACAAGGACGAAAACAAGGACAAGGATCAGAACGCGGATCTCGCTCCCCTTGCCGCCGGACCGATCATCGCCGGCTCGTACACCGCGGGTGCTGGCATGGGACTCGCGGCCGCACCCACAGTGTCGCCGATGTCGGGCATGGGCATCGCTCAGCCGCCAACCATGATGTCGGCGGGTGCCGCCGGTCAGCATCATCAAGAGGACGAGGACCAGCACTTCACGCCGGAGTTCCTGGTAAGCCTCGACAACGGCAACGAGCTAATCGGCCCGTTGCCCAAGGTGTCCCCCGCCGTCATCGGTGTCTGGAACGAGGAGCACGTCGACTACCAGAATCCGCACGCTTCGCCGTACGACCCGAAGCCATACGACGGCGAGGACTAACGCCAGATGACGATGAGTAAGAACATCGTCATCTGCTTCGACGGCACTGGCAATCAGATCCGCGCCGCGGGGAACACGAATGTCGTGCGCGGCTATGACATGGTGATCCACGATCAGACCGACCGCCAGATCTCGTACTACGACCCCGGCGTAGGCACCGATCCAGCCGTTGGCACCTATGCTCCGGCAGGTCAATTCGTCGCCCGCGTCCTAGGTTTCGCATTCGGGATTGGTTTGCGTGCCAAACTGGCTCAGGCCTACACATATCTGATCGAGCGGTGGCAGCCCGGAGACCGCATCTTCATCTTCGGATTCAGCCGCGGTGCTTTTTGCGCCAGAGGCCTTGCCGGGCTTCTCAACTCGGTCGGCATGCTGCGCCCAGGCTCGCAAGACCTCGTACCCTATGCAGCGAGCTTGTACGCGCAGTCGTGCGCGAGCTGGCCCCCCGAGCGCTGGGATCAGCTGCATTCGTTCTCCCGGACCCTCGCTCGTCGCGAGGATGACAAGTTCTCCATCCCTATCGCATATCTGG
The DNA here is from genome assembly GCF_002013745.1 of Mycobacterium sp. D16Q16. NCBI lineage: Bacteria > Bacillati > Actinomycetota > Actinomycetes > Mycobacteriales > Mycobacteriaceae > Mycobacterium > Mycobacterium sp. D16Q16. The sequence continues at coordinate 22,245 of NZ_MAEY01000027.1, read as the reverse complement.
GCCTGTGGGATACCGTCAGCGCGCCCGGCATCTTCAAGCGCGGCATGCAATGGCCTTATGCACCAAGTGTTCCCAACGCACTGGCCGGGCGCCACGCGGTAGCCATCGACGAGAAACGCCGACCCTACCGCGAGTACCTCATCAAATCCCTGGGTGATCAGCGGCTCGTCGACGAAGCGTGGTTCGCTGGCATCCACTCCGACATCGGCGGAGATTACGCCGATGACGACAGGCTTTCCGATATCGCACTGAAGTGGGTAATCGAGGGCACTGCCGAACATGGGTTACTACTCAATACCGATAAATACCAACGGTATTGCTCGGTTGAACCTACTTATGCCATGGGCAAGATTCATCGCGTCAACTGGCTCTGGGCGCTGTTGATTTTCCGCCGCCGACACATCCCCGACGGCGCCTGGATTCACGCCAGCGTCGCCGACCGTATGGCAGAAGACAGGAACTACCGGCCACCGCTACCGGAGCACACTGCCATTGTCGATGCCCAATGGGCCCCTCCGGCAACCGATATCAGGATGTAGCCGGCGGACTGACCTGTAGCCCCGCCAAGATTGTTTCGCGGGCACTGTCGAAACCCCGCACGGTGTCGTCCAACGCCTGCACCGACACCCCAACGGTGAACACCTTGCTGCCATTCTTCACCACCACAATGGTGGTGGTGACCCGGTGAACAGGGATTGTCCCCAGCGCCATGTTGTAGGTCAACGTCTTCGACGGATACCCGCAGATAGTGCTCGAAGCTTCAACAAGGTCCGTAATGCCGAACATCTCCAACCCCTGCTGCTCCGCAGCGAAGGCGGCCTCCTCGGTCGACACCTTGCCCGTCAGGTTGGCCATAGCCACCGTGGCGTTCGGAACAAACCCGTTGGCCTGAAGGTCGGGAGCCGCCAAGTAGACACGCACCACACCGCTTTCGAACCGCTTGACGCGCTCCCAGCCTGAGGGCTGCGGAACCTCTACACGCGGCTCAGAATCGTCATCCAACGGCATTTCCAACAGGGGTACCGTCACCGAACTGCACTTGGGGTTGGTAAGCCGCTTACCCTCCTCGCCAGGAGTGGCTATCGCGTCACCGTCGACGATCGCCGTGCATCCCGATACCAGCATCGTCACGGCACAAGCCACTGCCAGCATCCATCTAGGTGCCCGAATCATTGGATCAGCCTAAGGCAGGGATTGACTACAAACGGTCAACTCGAGCCGCGGGATATATGTACTCACACCGGCACAGACCTCCGCCAACGGAGGCTGCTTTGGGTCATGGAGGTGGGCCCAGTAACAGCGTCTCTGTCCGTCGCGTGGCGGCGAAATACTACTCATCCTCCGACTCTCCTGGTATCTCAGACGCAGACTCTGGCGGCAGCAGGGAGATTTTCGGGTGGGACCGGAACACCTAGACTGGCCAGCTTCTCGTACGCACGCCTACGCGTGGCCCGTTCGAGTTCCTGCTCACTTATCGCACTAAGTCAGGGCAAAACTGGCCAATGTTGGCAAGTATGACTTGCCCGCTGTGGGTAGCTATGTGACGTTTACAGTCGCAGAGCGTGTTGGGATTTGGCAGATCCCTTGGCGTACAACGCCTGTAAGTTTCTGTGCGATACGGGAACGGCGAGCAATGGTGCTGGTCGCGAGCCGCGCAGTTATCGTTGCCGATACGTCCTTAGCAGCCCACACCCACGCTGCGGCGTGTGCTAGCGCTGGGTTTCGGTGCAGATGGTGTAGAGGCGTACGGGGTGGGCGAATCCGCCTTGGGCGCAGTCGTGGGTGTGGTTGACGTTGCGGAAGACTCGTACCGGTTTCTCTTTGTTGGGTATGGCGGGGTCGTCGCATGCAACGTTGATGATTTTCCCGGGGCTGATTGCTAGACAGCGGCTGGTTTGCCAGGCGTAGTCCAGACATGCGGTCCATTGCCCATCAGGGCCATTGTGGTAGTAGCTTTGGTCAGCATCGCGGACGCATTCACGAGGGTGGCTGACTTGCTGGATGATTTTGACATTGCTGCGCTCGGAGTCGCAGGGCACGACCGACAGCGTTGAGTGCGCCGTGGTGCCGCCGAGTTGCGCGCAGGCACCTACCGGAGCAGCGGTGTCCGCTGTGGAAACCTTTTGTGCGGGGTCGGGGTACTGGCGCGGCAGGATTGTGAAGTCAGGTGCTGCCTGAGGAGCCTTGTCGAGGTCTTTCCACGCTTGTTCCCAGGCTGCCGCTACTTCTCTGTCGGTGAACTGGCGGGCTAGCCATCCTTGGCTGATGGCTAGATAGTCGGCTCCGACCGCGACGGCGGCCACTATCGCGACTACGCCGGCGGCCAGGGCGCGGCGCCCGGTGCGCGAGGTGTGTGTGGCGAGCAGCCAGGCCGCCGCCACTGCTAGCGCGGCGACCAGGAACCACCAAGGGCCGTGCCCGGCACGGCGCCACCAGATCATGTCGGCGACAGCGAGGGCTGCCACAACTAGGAGGGCTGCACTCGCAACTAATGCCCAGCGGCAAATCGGTGGGCGGCTCGTCTGCCGATGGTGGCTGCCGGATTGGACCGGGCCCGTGGTCGGGTCGTCATCGAGCTGTTCGCTCCGCTGCGTTTCGTCGGTGTCGTTATCTACAGAGTCAGTCACGTTCTGGGCCTTACCGGGTGCCGCTGGCGGGAGGATTGCCCTGTTCGGACTGGTAACGGTCCAGAGTCTTCTGCCATAGCCGACAGCCCACTGACCCTGCCAACCTTGCTACGACGCGGGTACCGATTTCGAAGCTGTTCGTCCATTGGTTGTTGGAGTCCGGGTTGTAGTCGTTGTCGTGGATGACGATGTCGTGGTTTTGGGCCACATCGGTGTTTCCTGCCCACTGTGTGATTCCGAAACCGCGCGCTTTGTCCTCGACGATCTTGACGGCGGCTGGCCACACGTCCTCGGGGATCGGGCCGCTGAACAATGCAGACCGTGTGTTGCGGGTGACCGCCAGCACCGAGTCGCCCGACCAAATTGCATCCGAATCCATGTTTTGGAGGCAGCTAAGCCAATGGAGCCCGTCATCGTGCCATTTCCAGGTGAGACCGGGCACCAGAGCAGCTATTTGATCGGCCATCTCGGCGATAGCGGCTTCGGCAGCGGCGTAACCCTCTTCCGAAGAGCCTTTCGGAGCCAGCTTGGCGATTTCCTCCTGAAGGCGCTCCGCGCTCATTGGCCCCTTACCCGAATCGCCGCTACCGCAACCGCTCATGACCACGACCGCAGCTGCCAATGCCGCGGCCCCGGCGCTCCAGCGTGACCGTGAACGTCTGGACGTGGCATACACAGATCCTCCTGCGTGGACGTTATCGCGATACCTTCGCACTTGGAACCTCACTTCATTTCCTTGGTGATGATTCCTGGTTCAGCCGGTATCGCCAGCCCCGGCTGGTTGATGAGCACGGTAGCCAAGTTGTATCCCGACATACGCAGCAAATTGTTAGAGCCTTTACGCGGATATTCCGAATGCCCGTAGGCACGCTCGCGGAACTGATTATCTAGCGGGCTGCAGCCTCCCTGGTCAGCGAGCAGCTGCTTGAAATTTCCCTTATAGGGGCTGGACCACAACGGGTTGATACCGCCGATCAGATCATTTTCGGCCAGCATCGCGAACACCCGATCAGGACTCATCCCCAGCCCGCCGGGCGTGCCCGCGGCCAGTCCCGGCGAGCCATAGAGCACCGCGTAGTCGACATACTCCGATGCGCCGTTCTTGAGCGCATACGAACTCAGCAGCGAACCATAGGAATGACCGAACAAGGCCACCGTCTGGTTCGGATTAGTCGCCTGCATCATGGACAAGAACAGCTTCAGGTTCTGGGCGCCCTTGGCGGCCTTACTCGGGGTGGCGGCCCCCAGATCGATGCCGGGCGCGTCGTAGCCAATCCACGCAATCGACGCTACCGTCTCACCGCCGTGACCGGACAACTGCAGTTGCTTGCCGCCTTCTACGGCGAGGTTGTAAGCCTCGGGAACCATGCTCGACAGCGATGAGGATGTCCAGCTGGTGATGCCGGGCACCGTCACCGAGACGTGATCGGCCATCGCCGGATTGCCCACTGAAATTGCGGCCAGAATCCGCTCACTGGTGTCCCACATCCCGCGGCCGGTCGTCGGGGTGCCCGGGCCGTTGAAATCCACCAAGTATGTATTCGGCGACTGATCCAGGGCGGCTTTGATCGCGTCTATTTCTTTAAGTCGATCGTTGATGTTGGACAGCTCACCGCGGTTGCCGATGTTGCGCCGCAAGAAGCTGTCATTGATCTCGTTTCTGCGGTTCTCCAGCCATTTCTTCTGCTCTGCCAACTGCGGGCGCAAGGCGGCATCGGTATCGTTAGGGCCCGATGCGATCGCCGAGGCGGCCTGGCCATCTGGCACATTGACGGGCTGTCCCTTGCACTTCTGGGACTCCTCGTCCTTGGACTGCTTCTGGCTATTGCGTGTATTCGAGCAGTTACAGCCGTCTTCACCGGGCCCTTCCCGACCCGGCACCACCTGACCGCCAACAAAAGAGCCACCGCTGGCTCCGGTGTTCCACACCGTCTCTGCGATTTGATAGTGCTGTCCAACTTCATCGCACTGCTGGCGCCGCTGTTCAGAATCCTGCTTGTCCTGATCCTGCTGGTTCTGGCGCTGATCAGACTGCTGATTCTGCTGCTGTTCAGGCTGCTGCTGCTGTTCAGGCTGCTGCTGCGAACCTTGTTGTGGCGTGTTCTGTTGTGGGGCTTGATAGTCCGGGTTCGCTTGGCCGGGCCCTTGCGTGTACGGGGTAGCGGTTTGGTAATTGGGAGGCTGGGTGCCATGTTGGGGTTGTTGCGCGCCCTGCTGGGGCTGCTGGCCTTGCTGCCCTGCTTGTTGTCCAGCTTGCGGGGCACCCGTGTTGTAGATGCTGATCCCATTGTTTTGGTCTAACGGCGCCCGGTTGCCGCCTTGGTAGTCCGGCATGGAGCTGGGCATGCCTGGGGGCTGAAATTGCGATCCGCCGCCGTCAGTCATGCCGCCGGTGGGTCCCGTAGGACCTGTGGGGTCCGCGGTGGCCCCCGGCACCAGGTTGATGGCTCCGATCCCTGCCGGCTCGTCGGTGATGTGCCAGCCCGCCATAGCCACAGCAGTCACTGCGACAGCAGCCAAGCTGCGCCGGATACCTTCGGGTACAGACGTTTTGCGCGCCTTCATCGGCGTCATCAGCAGTTGCCTTTTCTCTTCTAGGTCAGGCTCGGCCTGCGATCGTTGTCCCCCGACCGGTCAACTGCAATAACGGTTGTTGTTTGAAGGTAGGAACCTGGTGTTGGCACCTGGGCCTGCGGGTTGGCATAGCCCGCCGCCCAACAAGTTCTCCTTGGACCAGGCCGCATGCCCGTTGGCCACGTTCAGGCATGCCTCGTAATCGGGCCCGGTCTGGCCGAACGTGGCCGTGCACTGCGCCGACATATTGGCGAACGCCTGGTTCTTGCACACGTCCACCGACATCTGCGCTGGCGTGACGTCGAGGCACATTGCCTGCCGCTGGCACGAACTCCAGAAATCAGCCGTCCGTCCGTCCTCGGATCGGAATTCGTTCGGACCAGATAGGCAGCGGTCGGCATGCCGCTGGGCATACAGCACCGGATCGACACTGGCAGGCCGGTAAGCGCCACCCGGGTCGACAACGTAATCGCCTGGCGCACCAATAATTTGGGCGGCCTTCTTCGCCTCTGGCGGGCCTCCCCCCTCGGGCAGCCCGTCCCAGTCACTGGTCAGCTGACCGCTGGCGGGGATCGACGACGCACGATAGGACAGCGTGATCGTGATCGGGAACGCGAAGATGTCGGCGGGTCCAAGATCCAACGCGAGGTTGGACTGCTGATACATGTAGTCGCCGTGGATCACCGGGTTCACCTGCACCGGATTGCCCTTGGCATCGCGTGCCACCGGCACCGACAACGTGGCGATCGTCGTGGCCGGCAGACCCGGCGCGGCGTCGGACTCGACCAACACCACATTGGAGCCCTGGCGCACGTGGGTGCCCTCAGGAACCCGCAGACCGAAGGTGAAGTTCTCCGGCGTGAAGATGGTGCGCCGGATGATGTTCACATCGACCCCGCCGCCCGCGAACGGTGAAATCCGGTAGTCGGTGTCATGGGAGGTGAAGGTCGCCGAACCACCGTCGCCCCACTGCGCCGGTGTGAGCTCTCGCTCCTGAGGCAGATGCAGTACGACATCCTTACCGGCGATCGCGGTCGGCAGATGAGTGCCATCGGTGGGTGACGGCGAGATGGTGGCGTTGGAACGTTCGCGGCCGGCCGCCAACGGCCGACCCGTCCCGGGCCCAAGACCCAACGGCGTATTGGTCTTGACCTGTGCCCCACCGATCGGCGCAATTCGCGGCAAATCATCGGGCTGCGCCACCGGATACGGAATGGGCTTCGGGGGTGGCGGCTGGATGGGATCCGCCAAAGTTCCTGGCGCAGAACCCATCACAATTGAGAACACGAACGCCAGCGCGGCCATCAGTACCACACCACGAGTACGGGTAGTCATCACAGGTCCTTGGGCTCGCCGTAGATGGTCTGGGTGTCGTTGCCGTTCTCAGTGCGGATCCGGAATGTCGCGAAGGACTGGATCTTCACCTGGCCGCCGCAGCCGTCGGCTTCGACGTTCTGGTTACGCACCTGCGAGACCGCACGCATGTTCCGAAAGTTGATCCGGTCCATCGGCAGCTGAGCCAGGCCACCAGGCTTCAGCAGCACGCGCATGTAGCCGCCGATATGCTCCTGGGCACCCAGCGAACCGCCACCGGACACACCACCGAAGCCGCCACCACCGCCACCGCTCTGACTACCTTGTCCGTAGCCGCCGCCATAGCCCTGGCCGAATACCTGCTGCGAGAGCGTCAAACCGAGGTCACCGCCCAGCTCGACTCCCGACGAGGAGTCGGTGCGGCACCCCACGAAATACCCCGTTTCCAGCTGCGCATCCTGGATCACGGCGCCACCGTTACCGGTGATCGTGGCCTCAGCCCGGTAAGAAACACGCGCCTGCCAAGAGTTGCTCGCACCAGCGATGTTGTCGATGTGGTCGATGACCTCGTTGGTCAGTGTCAAACCGACAGTCCAGCCGTCATCCGTCACGAACTGCTGGTACTGGTCCGGCATCCCCTGCGGATCCGCGGCAGCGTCAGAAACGCCCACCATGAGCCCCATCGCAACGGTCACAGACGTTGCGATGGCAGCGACACAGCTTCGACGTGCCAGATTTGGCAACTTCATGAAACCGAACCCCTCCGTGTCCCGTCCTAACCCGATCGGGCCGGACCCCCGTACGCCCGCCTATTCGTAGGCAATGCCATCAACTGCCTTTTCCTGGGAAAATACATCACATGGCAATGTTGGAGAATCTAAGGCCGAGACACCCTCTTGTCAACACTGAGACCGTGTCGTCACAGTTTGAGTGATCAAGATCGCGAACTTTTCCGAGGTCACTGCGGGCCAGAGCCAAAGAGTGTGAGCACAGCTACAGGAAACATTTCAACATCGGCGATAGCGAACATGCAGCGCCAGGCACGGCACGATGCCACAGGACCAGGCCACCAACCCACGCCAGATCTGCGGAAAGATGGCAGATGATCACCGAGCCGCCGACTCAAGCGTCGAAGGTCGGCCGAGCAAATGGTTGCCAGGGGGCAACATTGAGACGTTTGCCTGCTAACCAGTATTGGTAACCGCCGAGGATTTCACCCCCGGTCCCCAGCCGACCGATCACGCGCGCGTCAGGTTGACCCAGTGCATCGAACATGTGTTCTAATGACTGTCACTACCCGCCCCTGCGCGCGAACTTCAGAAGGAGCTCACCGTGACGATGACTGTAGACACTTCAGCAGCAGACGTATTGGACACCGAGCCAAGCACTTCCGACGTCTTGATGAGCCCCGTCGACGTCCCGACGAGCGCTGTTACGCCGATCTCTGAAGCTCCCACCGAAGACAAGCCGCAAAAGGCATCAGCCAAGAAGACGACGGGCAAGAGAACCAAGACTCTCGAACTGACCCTCACCGTCACCGGTACCGCCGATGGCGAATGGCACGCCGAGCTCAAGCAGGGCAGCACCTACCTAGCTCGTAACCTCGCCGTCGCGGCCGCCGCCGTCTCCCGCGCAGCCAAGGAGCTGCACGAGGATCTGTCTACCCCTATCGACGCGGTCATCGAGGAAGCGCGCTCCCAGCAGGCCGCTAGAGTCGCCGCGCTGGAAGCCGAACTCGAGGCCGCCCGCAAGGCCCTCGCCGACTTGGACTGACGGTAAACCAGACTCGCGGGACCATTGTCGGTGCTAGATAACGATGTTGATTTCGGTAGCACCTTCGATCGGCCACTCAAGTCCGTCGCTTGGGATGTTGCTTACCGTGAAAATCCGCACCTGGAGCGGGCCACCATCCGGGAGCTGAACCTTGTGCATGTTGTCGTCAATATCCAATATCTCACCGACGGCCAGGATTTGGCTATCGAAAGTCAATCGGTCGTCGAATATCAGCTCGCCCAGGCCGTCATGATCCGACCCGCGTAGAACTCGTACCTGCACTCCCCGATTGGCCATGTCTGCCTCGTCGGCGGTCATGGTTAGGACGTAGACAGCGTGCTCTCTTGCGATGAATGCTTCTTCTACGCCCCAGCCATCTGGAACTTCTTTTGCGCCAAGGTCTTCGATGCGTATCTGTCCATAGTCGGGGAACACGTTGACGTCGAGCAAGAGCTCGTGCCGACGCGGGTCCATTGAAGTCTTGGCTAGCTCAGGTCGTAGCGGATCAGGACGTTGACCTCGGTTGCATCCTGAGGCGGGTTAACGAATATCTGGAGGTGCACAGGCCCGGATCGGTCGAGGGGTACGGTCTCGAGCTCCTCTGGATCACTGAGCATTTGGCCCACACCCAGAATGGGGTTAGTGAACGTGAGTTTTCCGTCGAAGACAATCGTGCCAAGCCCGGTGGATTCTTCGCCTTTGAACACCCTGACGTGAACGTTCGTCCCCGTTGCGACTGCTTGGTCGGTGGGCAGTGCGCGAACGGATATTTGGTGGTCCGATGCGAGCACTTCATCGAACGGCCCGTCTGGAAAATCCAACGTGCCAACGTCTTCCAAGATGATCACCCCGTAGTCGGGGAAGATCTCGGTCTCAAGTAGTAGCGAATTACCTGACATTGCTAGCGGCGCCCCGTTCTACTTCTCTTGGCACGGTTGCCCTTACCGTTCTTCTTGTTGTTCTTCTTGCTGCCGTTGCTCTTGGAGTGCGAACCGCCACTACCCTCGTGAGAGTTTGAGCTATGCCCATTATTGCTGCTGCTACCGCCGCTTTGGGAGTTGGTGGTGCGGGCTCGTTCCACGGCGTGTTGACGAGTTTGGTTGGTAGAGGCCTGCACATGCGTGGCCTGTTGCTTGCGCTGATCCTCGGCCGATTCGGGCCGCTCCCGCAGTGCTTCGCGGTTTACCTGCCCCGCTGTGCGGGCGAGCTTGTCGCGCTGGTCCTGCGGCCGGGCGCCCTCAATAGCGCTGACACGGTGCTGCTGCGTTTCGCTCTCGGCGTGCTGCTGCTGGGCGCGTCGGTCAAGTTGGCATTGGGCGCAACGTGTCTTGCCGTCAGTGCCCTGAAAGGTGAGGGTGAATTTGTCTCCCGGCTTGACGCCTTGGCGGCGAAACAGGTCCCTGTACGTCTGCCCTTCGATATCGGATTCGGTTCGCGGCTGCTGGCTTACCACAGCTCCCCGGCCGCCTTCCTGGGATGAGGCGACGGGATACTCGTGCAGCACACTTCCCTCGGGCGCGCGCTCGTGACCCTTCTGTGCCTGGTAACGGTTCTGGTCGGTTTCTTGTCGGCCGTTGTTCTTCGTCATGATTGACGGTTTGCCGTTTTCGATGGCATCCAGATTGTGGTCGATGTGCCCGGGCATCTCATGCTCGTTGTACACCGCCGACGGCAGGTCGGCGACATGTCCGCAGTCGCGGCTGGTGCACGCCGGTAGCGACCGTGGCCCATACGGGCCATAACCGGGTATTTTCGGTGTGGTTGCTGTCGGGGGCGCGTTCGGCGTCTTCGGCACGTCGGCCGGATTGGCGACTGCCGGTGCACTTCCCGCGCCAGGGATATCTTGGCGGAGTTGCTCTTTGGGCGTGGGTATCGGGAGGCTTTTGGTGGCGTCTACCGCGTCGTCGACGTGTTTGACGGCCTGCTCGCCGACGGCTTCCAGGCCTTCTTTGAGAACCTTCTTGGTCGCTCCTTGCGGGGTGATGAGCGAGGCGGTATCCAGCACCATGGCCACATTGCCCAGGGTTTGATTTTCGGGGTTGTGAGCGGCCACGGCATCCATGACGGTGGCCGAGGCGTTGACTACGCCGGCGCCGATCAGCGCGGCGCCCGCACCCGAGCCAACCCCGGTGAATGACAAGGCAACTCCGCCGACGATCATCGCCGATTCAAGCGGGTTCTCCTTGACGAAGTTACCAACGGTCTTCATGCCAGACCAGGTGGCCGAGGCCGCCTGCTGGGATAGGTCCCCGACTTTCTCGGCGACGTTGGAGACCGCCGAGACTGCCGATGCGGCAACTTCTTTGGTGGCTCCGATGGGGTCTTTGACGAAGTCCATGAACCCTGGATCGACGTACACCGGCCATGCGGTCTGGGCGTCAGGGACAATAACCTCGGAGAATTGATACAGCTGCGGGCCTACCTGCTGCAGGACCGCCGAAGACTGCACGATGCGGCCCGCACTGTCGCGGGCCTCTGCCGGGGTGAACATGCCCAGCGTCGGCGCCGCCTCGGTGGCAGCGTTGATCGTTACAAAACCGTTGGTGTGCCCGAGCATTACCGTGTCAGCCGGAGTGCGCAGGAACATCGTCACCGACCGTGGGCCACTGCCCTGGTCCAGACGCGCGAACGTGCGGGTACCGGCCGCCGTGCGTCCCGCGATCAAGGTGTATCCGGCCCCTGCATCGGGGTAGAGCATGTGTCCGGATTCGGTCGCACGGCCCTGGCCGAGTCCGTCGGCCGCGACCATCTGCACTGCTCCCTGGGGGCCGTCTTGGAGTGTGAATCCCGCTTCCGGATCGACAGGTAAGTCTTGGCTGCGCTGCTGGGCGCTCAACGGTGCGGTGTTGGTGAACGGTGAGGCTTCGAAGGCCGACTCAGCGGCATCTACCTGGCGTTGTGCACTGGCCAGCCGCACCGGGCTATCCGAGAGTGTGCCTGGCTGTACCGCCGACAGCGGGATCGCCACAGCAGCGAGCAATGCTACTGCCTTGACCAATGACGGCAATCTTCTGGAAGGAGCTTCCAGGAAACCTGCATCCCGACTCACACGGCGCCCTGTTGGCCAAATCCGGTGGCAATCACGGACAGAAATAAGCTTGCCCTTACTGCGCTGGAAAGTCTCTTTTGCGGCCATGGTTCGGAACGGTACACCGTCGCTACAGAACATAAAATACGAGTTCATAACCTTATTTGAAGCTAACTGAAAAATATCTGAATCAAAAGGAATGCGAGACTGCCAGCTAGCTGCAGAAACTTCGCCAGAGCAGATCTTGAACCGGCGTCACCAGAGACGGATGATTTATCGCTAGGGAACTTTTCGTTTACCCAACCGCAAACATTGACGGCGGCTTGCGGCTAGGCGTGCTTCGATAGAACAGATGTTGGTGAGCCGGGTGCATAGTTGATGGCCCATGCCACCCACTCGCGGATGTGTCGCACGGTGGCCCGTTCCGGCGGCACGCGTCCAGGAGATTGCGGCTCCCCGGCCCCACAGCGTTCCATCGCTGCGCTCGATGCTCCCGAGGGAGGCCATAACCGCATCACGAATATGGTGGGCGCGGAGGGTTTCGAACCCCCGACCGCTGGTGTGTAAAACCAGAGCTCTACCACTGAGCTACACGCCCGGACCACGCCGTCACCGACGTGGGAATCAGCTCACGAATGTAGCGCGGCGAGCGCTTCTACCCAACCCGCCTGGTCACGGGCTTGCCCGGGATCCAGCATCTCGGCGAATCGGATGATTCCGTCGGCATCCACCACGAAAGTTCCGCGGTTCGGATAGCCGGCCTTCTCGTTGAGCACCCCGTACGCCTCGGCAACGGCGCCGTGCGGCCAGAAGTCGGACAGGATCGGGAAGGTGAAGCCGCTGTAGCTCGACCAGATCTTGTGGATCGGCCCGGCACTCACCGATAGCCCGATGATCTGCACGTCGTCGTTCTCGAAGTCTCCGATGTGGTCGCGCACATGGTCCAGCTCGCCCTGGCAGACCCCGGTGAACGCCAGCGGGAAGAACACCAGCAACGCGGCCTTCTTGCCGCGAAAATCGCTCAGGCTGACAGGCTGGTTGTTCTGGTTACGCAGGGTGAAATCGGGAGCGACGGAGCCCACAGGCAGCATTAGCGCCGCCCGCCGCGTGACGTCTTGGGCTGCACCAAACGCGTCGCGCTCCAGTCCCCCAAGTTGACCGACGAGGTCTGTACCAGACCCGCGGTCGGCGCCGATTCAGCGATTTCCGAGGGCTGCACATGGCCCGGCTTGCCTGTCTTGGGTGTCAACACCCAGATCACGCCGTCCTCAGCAAGTGGAGTGATGGCGTCCATCAACGCGTCGACCAGGTCGCCGTCGTCATCGCGCCACCACAATAGGACCACATCGACGACGTCGTCGGAGCTCTCGTCGAGTAGCTCCGAACCGCACGCGTCCTCGACATCGGCCCGGATATTGTCGTCCGTGTCCTCATCCCAGCCCAGCTCCTGCACAAGCTGATCTCGCTGGACGCCCAGCTTGTGGGCGTAGTTCGAGGCGTCAGCCGCCGCGACCACCGTTCGGCCCCTCCTTGTTCACAGATGCGTGCTTTCGCACTTGGGATGAATGCTCACATCGTCGCATGCCACCGGCAATCCTCGTCAGGCACTATCGACCTTTTGTCTGGAGAAGCGGCTCGCAGATCTTCCCGGCGCGCTCCCGCGCATCGTTGAAAGTACGGACCACCGAGTTGAGAGTGCCGCCACTCAGCCGATTATCGAACGCCCCGGCCAGTTTTCGCGACTGCTCGGCGTACTGCGTGAACGCATCGCGCAGCTCGTCGGTCTGAGCGCTCGCCTTGGCGGAGTCGATTTGCCCGGCGCTGGTGTTGAGGGCATTGACGACGGGCCCCACCTTGGACTCCGCGCTCGCGCCGTAGCCGCCCTCGTCGTTCATGACGGAGATCAGGTCATTACCCGCGGAAACGGCGGCGTTCGACGTCATGGCGAAGGTCTCACACGCATCGGCTATCGCCTGCGCCCGGGACGTCTCCTGGCGCTTGGACTCCTCGGACCGCGACGTCTCGATGGATTGTGAGACGTAGGTGCGGTACTCCGACACCGACTCGCTGGGCGCCGACGCCTGCCCTCCGGTGGTCACGGTGCAGCCCGCCACGGCCGCCGCACAGATGGCCGCCAGCGCGATGAACAGCGCCGCAATACGCATCTCATGACGGTACCCGCTAGAGCAGCTCCTGACCTTGTGACTGGACCAGACTCGCTAGTAGCAAGTGACTTGCGGCACGATGGAGGTACCGATCTGATTGTGACTGAGATCTGCACCCCCACCCCTAAGGAGCAGAAAAGTTGACCACGGAGTTCGTTCGCCAAGACCTGGCCGGAAATTCAAGCGCCGCAAATCAATCCGAGCGCGTTCGGGTGATCCGCGAAGGTGTCGCGTCGTATCTGCCTGATATCGACCCGGACGAGACGGGTGAATGGCTCGAGTCGTTTGACGGCCTGCTGGCCCGGTCGGGTCCCGCCCGCGCCCGGTACCTGATGCTGCGGCTGCTGGAACGAGCGAACGCCGGCCGGGTTGCCATCCCGGCGCTAACGTCCACCGACTACGTGAACACCATCGCCACCGAGAATGAGCCGTGGTTTCCCGGCGACGAAGACACCGAACGCCGTTTCCGCGCCTGGATCCGCTGGAACGCCGCGATCATGGTGCACCGCGCGCAACGGCCAGGGGTCGGTGTGGGCGGCCACATTTCGACATACGCCTCCTCGGCGGCCCTCTACGAGGTCGGGTTCAACCACTTCTTCCGCGGTAATGCCCATCCCGGCGGTGGCGACCAGGTGTTCATTCAGGGCCACGCCTCCCCCGGCATCTATGCCCGCGCCTTCCTGGAAGGCCGGCTGACCACCGATCAGCTCGACGGGTTCCGGCAGGAAAAGAGCCACCCCGGCGGTGGCCTGCCCTCCTACCCACACCCGCGGCTCATGCCCGATTTCTGGCAATTCCCAACGGTTTCCATGGGCCTGGGGCCGATGAACGCGATCATGCAGGCGCGGTTCAACCACTACCTGCGCGACCGTGGCATCAAGGACACCTCTGATCAGCGGGTCTGGGCGTTCCTCGGCGACGGCGAGATGGACGAGCCAGAATCGCGCGGCCTGACGCATATCGCCGCGACGGAGGGCCTGGACAACCTGACGTTCGTCATCAACTGCAACCTGCAGCGTCTGGACGGCCCGGTGCGCGGTAACGGCAAGATCATCCAGGAGCTGGAGTCCTTCTTCCGTGGCGCCGGCTGGAACGTCATCAAGGTGGTGTGGGGCCGCGAATGGGATGCCCTGCTGCACGCCGACCGTGACGGCGCGCTGGTCAATCTGATGAACACCACGGCCGACGGCGACTACCAGACCTACAAGGCCAACGACGGCGCGTACGTCCGCGAGCACTTCTTCGGGCGCGACCCGCGCACCAAGGAACTGGTGAAAAACCTTACCGACGACCAGGTCTGGAACCTCAAGCGCGGCGGCCACGACTATCGCAAGGTGTACGCGGCCTACCGGGCGGCCACCGAGCACAAGGGCCAGCCGACGGTCATCCTGGCCAAGACCATCAAGGGCTACACGCTCGGTAAGCACTTCGAGGGGCGCAACGCCACCCACCAGATGAAGAAGCTGACGCTGGATGACCTCAAGGACTTCCGCGACAAGCAGCGCATCCCGATCTCCGACGCCCAGCTCGAGGAGAATCCCTATCTGCCGCCGTACTACCACCCCGGCCCGGAGGCGCCCGAAGTCCGCTACATGCTGGACCGGCGCCGCGCGCTGGGCGGGTTCGTGCCGGCACGGCGCAACAAGTCGCGCCCGCTGGCACTGCCGAGCCCGGAGACCTATGCCCCGCTGAAGAAGGGCTCGGGCAAGCAGGAGATCGCCACCACCATGGCATTGGTGCGTACGTTCAAGGAACTGTTGCGCGACAAGAACATCGGTGACCGCATTGTCCCGATCATCCCCGACGAGGCGCGCACCTTCGGTATGGACTCGTGGTTCCCGTCGCTGAAGATCTACAACCGCAACGGCCAGCTGTACACCTCGGTGGATGCCGAACTGATGTTGGCGTACAAGGAAAGTGCGCAGGGCCAGATCCTGCACGAGGGCATCAACGAGGCCGGGTCCACCGCCACCTTCACCGCGGTCGGCACGGCGTACTCGACCCACGACGAGCCGATGATCCCGCTGTACATCTTCTATTCGATGTTCGGGTTCCAGCGCACCGGCGACGGCCTGTGGGCCGCCGCCGACCAGATGGCCCGCGGGTTCGTCCTGGGCGCCACAGCGGGTCGCACCACGCTGACCGGCGAGGGGCTGCAGCACGCCGACGGCCACTCGCTGCTGCTGGCCAGCACCAATCCCGCTGTGGTGGCTTACGATCCGGCGTACGCCTACGAGATCGCCCATATCGTCGAGCACGGCCTGCAGCGGATGTACGGCGAGAACAGCGAGAACGTGTACTTCTACATCACGCTGTACAACGAGCCGTACGTGCAGCCGGTGGAGCCGGAGAACGTCGATGTCGAGGGCATTCTTCGCGGCATCTACAAGTTCCGTGCCGCACCTGAGGCGCGCACGCATCAGGCACAGATCCTGGCCTCGGGGGTATCGCTGCCCGATGCGCTGCGGGCGGCCGATCTGCTGGCCGAGCACTGGGATGTGGCCGCCGACGTGTGGTCGGTGACGTCCTGGGGTGAGCTCAACCGTGACGGCCTCGCCATCGATCACCAGGCGCTGCGTCACCCGGACCGTCCCAAGCCGGTTCCGTACGTGACGACGGCGCTGGAGAGCGCGCAGGGGCCCAAGGTGGCGGTCTCGGACTGGATGCGCGCGGTGCCCGAGCAGATCCGGCCGTGGGTGCCCGGCACCTACCGGACGCTCGGTGCCGACGGGTTCGGTATCTCCGATACCCGGCCCGCCGCGCGCCGGTTCTTCAACACCGATGCCGAGTCGGTTGTGGTCGCGGTCCTGGAGGCACTCTCGGACGAGGGCACCGTCGACCGCGATGTCGCCATCCGTGCGGCGGCTCAGTACAAGATCGATGACGTGTTGGCCGCCGACGTGTCGTTCAAGGACACCGGCAGCGCCTAGTCCTGCTGGCGCGAGCAGACATGTACCGCACCTAGATCGCAGGTCGCGAGTGCGGTACGTGTCTGCTCGCGCTTTTTTGTCGACATCAATTGTACTGATCGGTACAGTCGAGATCGCTCGCTCACACCCTCGGAAAGGAATCCACCATGCGGTTCAACGTTCTCGCTGGCACAGCACTTCTGGGCATCGGCTTAGCCGTTGCCGCATGTAACGCCCCTGCACGCGACACTCAACCGAGCGGTCAATCACCGCAGGCGATGTCGTCACAGCCCATGACCTCGCAGGCCATGGCCGGCGCCAGGCGTACGGGCTCGTTCAACGGAATCGACGGCAAGCACGTCTCGGGAACCGTCACGATCGCCAACGGGCGGGTCAGCTTGACCGGATTCTCCTCTGATAAGGGGCCCGACCTGCACATCTACCTGACCAAGGGCTCAGACCAGAGCGCGGTGAGCACGGGCAAAGAGCTCGGCATGGTCGCCTCCGACGCAGCGTCACAGACATTCGACATCAACGGTGCGGACACCTCTATGTACGACACCGTTCTAATCAACTGCGATAAGGCCAAAGAGGCCTTCGGCGCGGCAGCCTTGATGTGAGAACCCACGCACGCTGGATCGCCCTTGCCGCGCCGATCGCCCTCGGCGTGGCAAGGGTGACGCTGGGCGCGCTGTGGCTGCACGAGGGCATCTTCAAATACAGCGCACACTTCGGCCGCGCGGACATTCTGCTCATCACCCACAGCGCGCGGTCCAACACTCGCGTGCCGGAGTACTTCACCGTCTTCTCCGACAGCGTGCTTCGGGTGTGGCCGGGCTTTTTCGGCGTCGCCATCCCCCTGCTGGAGGTGGCACTCGGGGCAATCCTGATCCTGGGGCTGTTTCCCCAACCCGCGGCCATGGTTTCGCTGTTGATGCTCGTGACCTACTGGAGTTCAGACCAACTGATCAGCCAGTACCCGGTGATGGCGGTGCTGTCGGCGGTCATCCTCGCGTTTCCGGCGCCGAGTGGCCACTACTCAATACGGCGACGGAGACGCGCCACGGTCGCAGCTAATGTTGTCCAGGATGGTAGGTAAGTCGTCACCACAGAGCGCCGCCAAGCTCCCAGCGACCGCACACGGCCGCCGTACCCGCGCGGCCATCGTCGATGCCGCGGCGCAGATGATGTATCAAAAGGGTGTCACGGCAACCAGTCTCGACGACATCCTGACCGCCTCCAACACGGGCAAGTCGCAGCTGTACCACTATTTCAAGGATAGGTCCGAGTTGGTAAGGGCGGTCCTGGAACGTCAGACCGAGCTCGTCCTGCAGGCACAGCCGACACTCGCCCAGATCGACTCGATCGAGGGTGTCGAACAGTGGGCCCACGCAATCCTGGCCAACCACGAGGTACCCGGCGGCCCGTTCGGATGCCCGCTGGGCAGCATGGCCGCCGAACTCAAGAACGATCCGGCCTATCAACCCGCACTTGCCGCCGCGTTTCACCAATGGCAGTCATTGCTCGCCGACGGCTTGACCCGGATGCAGGATCGCGGCGACCTCGACCGCACCGAAGATCCTCAGCGGCTGGCCGCGACAGTCCTTGCCACCCTGCAGGGCGGCATGCTGATGGGGCGGGCGACCATGGACATCACGGTCCTGCGCGACAGCCTCGATCTGGCCATCGACGGCATTCGGCGCAAACTGCGCACCTGACCCAAAAGTGCGGACATTTAGCGGTTCCCACCAGGAATCCGGGGTACCTTTTAGGGATGACCGACAATTCGGTGAGCACTCTGCGCGGGTTTCGCGCCGCCCGGCCCCCGCGGGAGCGGGCCGAGGTGCCCGAGGCGCTGCTGCACCGGATCAAGCAGTTCTCCGGACGCCTCTCCACCGAGGCCGTACATGTCATGGAAGACCGGCTGCCGTTCTTCGCCGACCTGGAGGCCTCACAGCGCTCCAGCGTGGCGCTGGTGGTCCAGACGGCGATCAATAACTTCGTCGAGTGGATCCGCGACCCCGAGGGCACTGTCGGCTTCACCATGCAGGCCTTCGAGGTGGTGCCGCAAGACCTGGCCAAACGCATCGCGCTGCGTCATTCGGTCGACATGGTGCGCACCGCGATGGAGTTCTTCGAAGAGGTGCTGCCCCTGCTGGCCCGCAACGACGAGCAGCTGGTGACGCTCACCGAGGGCATCCTGCGCTACAGCCGTGACCTTGCCTTCGGAGCTGCCAGCGCCTACGCCGAGGCGGCGGAAACCCGGGGCGCCTGGGACTCCCGGCTGGAGGCGACGGTGGTCGACGCGGTGGTGCGCGGCGACACCGGTCCGGACATGCTGTCGCGCGCGGCGGCCCTGAACTGGGACACCACCGCACCCGCCACCGTCATCGTCGGCACTCCCCGGCCAGAAATCATCGCGACGTCAACAACACTGGTGCATGAGGTGGCACAGCGCCACGGGCGTGGCGCACTCGCCGTCATCCAGGGCACCCGGCTGCTGACCATCGTGTCGGGCACGTTCACCACGCACGACAAGTTCCTGGCGGACCTCATCAAGGTCTTCTCCGATGGTCCAGTAGTGGTGGGCCCGACCTCAGGAACCCTGAGCGCATCACACAACAGCGCCGTGGAGGCACTCTCGGGGATGGACGCGGTATCGGGGTGGCGCGGCGCCCCACGTCCGGTGTCCTCGCGCGAGCTGCTGCCCGAACGTGCGCTGCTGGGCGATAAGGCGGCCATCGCGGCCCTCAACACCGAAGTGATGCGCCCTCTCGCCGATGCCGGCCCGGCGCTCACCGAAACCCTGGACGCTTACTTAGATTCCGGGGGCGCCATCGAGGCGTGCGCGCGCGCACTGTTTGTTCACCCAAATACCGTCCGCTATCGACTCAAGCGAATCACCGATTTCACCGGAAGAGACCCAACGTCCCCGCGTGATGCCTATGTCTTGCGAGTCGCGGCAACCGTCGGCAGACTGGCCCAGGACCATGCGGACGTTTTCACTCCTGAACCAGGAATCACGCCAGTCACAATAAATGTCATCAAGGCTTAGAACAGTTACTGACCGGTCACCTGCGAGGTCCCACATTGCGAGACGGTATAGATCGGGTCGCAATGGATGCCTTTTTGTAGACTTCCCACAAATACTTAAGACAAGATTCATTTTCTCTTACACGGCGCAAACCACCCTTCACAGTGTTCTCTTAAACACGTGATCGCGCTGCTTGCTCCCGGACAGGGATCCCAGACTCCCGGCATGCTGACTCCGTGGCTCGAATTGCCCGGTGTCACGGACCAAGTTGAGCAGTGGTCGAAGGCCAGCGGACTTGATCTGGTGCGCCTGGGAACCACGGCCAGCGCCGAGGAGATCACCGATACCTCCATCACCCAGCCACTGGTGGTCGCCCTGACCCTGCTGGCCTATGACGAGCTGACCAAGCGTGGCCACCTCAACACCAAGACCACCGTGGTCGCGGGCCACTCCGTCGGCGAGATCGCCGCCTACGCCATCGCCGGGGTCATCTCCGCCGATGACGCCGTCGCTCTCGCCGCCACCCGTGGCGCCGAGATGGCCAAGGCCTGCGCGCTGGATCCGACCGGCATGTCTGCCGTGCTGGGTGGCGACGAGGCCGAGGTGCTCGAGCGCCTGGAAGCTCTCGAGCTGATCCCCGCCAACCGCAACGCCGTCGGACAGATCGTCGCCGCCGGCCGCATCACGGCGCTGGAGAAGCTGGCCGAAGATCCCCCGGCCAAGGCGCGTGTCCGCCAGCTCGCCACCGCCGGTGCCTTCCACACCCACTTCATGGCTCCCGCACAGGAGGCGTACGCCGCCGCGGCGTCCGCGATCGTCCCGGCCGAACCGGTCACCACCTTGCTGTCCAACTTCGATGGCACCCCCGTCGCCTCCGGCGCCGATGCCATGGAGAAGCTCATCAACCAGCTGACCTCGCCGGTGCGCTGGGACCTGTGCACCGAGTACTTCAAGACGGCGGACGTACAGGCCGTCGTCGAACTGCCGCCCTCGGGTGCGCTGTCCGGCATCGCCAAGCGTGAGATGCGTGGCGTCACCAACCACGCGCTGAAAGCCCTCGAAGACCTCGACGCCCTGGCCGAGCTGTAAGCGGCCAAACCACCAATAAGTAGTACCCCGGATCAGTGGGCAGAGCCGCCCGCTCATCCAGTTTCAAATATCAGAGTTCACCCCAGGGCTGCGCCTGCAGTCCATAACACCGAAGGGAGCCACCGAGTGGCCACCGCAGAAGAAAAAGATCGCATCGTCGCCGGTCTCGCCGAGATCATCGAAGAGGTCACCGGTATCGAGCCCTCCGAGGTCACCCTCGAGAAGTCGTTCGTCGACGACCTGGACATCGACTCGCTGTCGATGGTTGAGATCGCCGTTCAGACCGAGGACAAGTACGGCGTGAAGATCCCCGATGAGGATCTGGCCGGTCTGCGGACCGTTGGCGATGTCGTCAACTACATCGAGAAGCTCGAGCAGGAAAACCCCGAGGCCGCAGCCAACATCCGCGCGCAGCTGGAGGGCTAGGACCAGTGACAACCCCTTCCACTGCAAACGGTGGCTTCCCCAATGTCGTTGTGACGGCTCTCGCCGCAACGACCTCTATCGCGCCTGACATCGAGGGCACGTGGAAGGGACTCATCGCCGGGGAAAGCGGCATCGAGGTTCTCGAAGACGAATTCGTCGAGAAGTTCGGTCTGCCCGTGTGGATCGGTGGGCACCTCAAGGAGCCCATCGACAGCCACATGACCCGGCTGGAGCTTCGCCGGATGGCCTACGTGCAGCGCATGGCGCTGCTCGTAGGCCGTCAGGTGTGGCAGAACGCCGGCACGCCCGATGACATCGACAAGGACCGCCTCGCGGTCGTCATCGGTACCGGGCTCGGCGGTGGCGAGCGCATCGTCGAGACCTACGACACCATGAATGAGCATGGCATTCGCAAGGTTTCGCCACTCGCCGTACAGATGTGTATGCCCAACGGTGCCGCCGCGGTGGTGGGCCTGGAGATCGGCGCCCGCGCGGGTGTCATCACGCCGGTGTCGGCGTGTTCCTCCGGCTCGGAAGCCATCGCGCACGCATGGCGCCAGATCGTGATGGGCGATGCCGACATGGTCGTCTGCGGTGGTGTGGAGGGCATGATCGAAGCCCTGCCGATCGCTGCGTTCTCCATGATGCGCGCCATGTCGACGCGAAATGACGAGCCGGAGAAGGCTTCTCGCCCGTTCGACAAGGACCGCGACGGATTCGTGTTCGGCGAGGCCGGTGCGCTCATGGTCATCGAGACCGAGGAGCACGCCAAGGCTCGCGGCGCGCAGATCCTGGCCCGCGTCATGGGCGCCGGCATCACCTCCGACGCGTACCACATGGTGGCCCCGGGCCCCGATGGTGTGCGCGCCGGTGCCGCGATGACCCGCGCAATTCAGACAGCAGGCTTGTCCCCCAAGGACATTGACCACATTAACGCGCACGGCACGGCCACCCCGATCGGCGACATCGCCGAGGCCAACGCCATCCATGTCGCTGGTGTGCAGCACGCCGCGGTCTACGCGCCCAAGTCGGCACTGGGTCACTCGATTGGCGCCGTCGGCGCCCTGGAATCGGTGCTCACCGTGCTCGCGCTGCGCGACGGCGTTATCCCGCCGACGCTCAATCTTGACAACCTTGATCCCGAAATCGACCTGGATGTCGTTGCGGGAGAGCCACGACACGGGGATTTTAAATACGCAATCAATAACTCGTTTGGATTCGGCGGGCACAACGTTGCGCTTGCCTTTGGCAAGTATTAAGCACCAGAGAGGCTCAAGATGACGATCCTGGCTCCCGAGGCCATCGA
>NZ_MAEY01000026.1:0-142299 GCF_002013745.1 Mycobacterium sp. D16Q16 | reverse complement strand
AGGTGAGGCCGGTGCGCTCGGGGCCGACGTTGCACTCGAACCACCGGACAGTGGGGCTCCGCCGCCGGTTCCGGGCATTCCGCCCATCGCAAATGCCTGCTGCTGAGGCGAATTGCGCGCGATCTGTGCCATTTCCTGTGCCGGTTCCTCGCCGGGTACATCGGCGTCGACTGGAACAGGGTTGACAAGCTGGGCCAGCCCGACCAGTAGCAGAGGGAGCCACAGTGGTGCGGACAACATGATGCCCCAGGCGGTGAACCCGAAGGGGATGAAAAACGCCTCGTACGCGATGAAGAACAACAGCGGACCCCAGGCCACGAGTGCCTCGAGGGGATTGCGCATGAAGTCCTGCAAGATCCGTTGCAAGGTACCGAGTGGGTCGGTGAAGAACTCCTGAATCTGTCGCATGAGCTTCTCGAAGAAGCTCTCGCTGTCATCCAGCGCGGTGCCGGATTCTGCCGCCTGTGCCTGCGCGGCCATCCCGGACATGTCGGCGGCCATGCGCGACATTTCGCCGCCCGGCGCCATGATCATCGGCGCGGGCTGCGTTGGCGCGACCGACATCACCGCGGCGGTGGAAACACCTTGGTAGATGCCCATGGTGGTGGCGGCCTGGACCCACATCCGGATGTAGTCGGCCTCGTTGAACGCGATCGGAATGGTGTTGATGCCAAAGAAATTGGTGGCCAGCAGCACGCCGTGGATCAGGTGGTTGGCGGCCAGCTCGGCCAGCGTGGGCATGGCGGCCAGCGCCGTGGTGTACGCAGCAGCGCTGGTTTCATGCAGCACGGCATTGGTGGCGCTCATCGCGCTCTGCTGAGTCAGCCAGGCCAGGTAGGGCGTATGGCTGACGACATACTGGGTGGCGCTGGGCCCCTGCCATGATCCGGCGCTGGTGGCTGCGAGCAGCTGCGTCAACTCCGTTGCCGCAGTGGTGTATTGCGCGGAGAGCGCCTGCCACTGGGCGGCTGCCGCCAACAGTGCTCCCGGCCCGGGCCCGGCGCTCAACAGCGCCGAGTGCACCTCGGGGGGGAAAGCCATCCAGATGGGGGCGCTCACCGAGTTAGCCTCGCGCGATCATGTATGTGACGGCGGCTTGCATATCTCCGGTGGTGTAGCTGGCCGCGGACTCCGAGACGCCCAGCCCGGCCCGGCCCAATTCCTCGACGGCCAGGGCCGCCACACCGGAGTGCTCAATGCCGCGGGCGCTGAAGCCTGCCGCGGTCTCCAGTGACACCGGGTCGGCGGCGGGCGGGACCACGGCACCGATCACCGGTGCGGCCGCCGCATGTGCGGCGGCCAGGCGCGCGGTCAGCGCCTCGATGGCCGCGCTCGTGGCGGTCAGACCTTCCGGAACGACGTTGAGATTCATCGCGGGTACTCCCTTCCTTGAGCAGCATGCTCACTGACGAGTGGATTGACGGTCTGTACATATGTCGGAACATCGTTATCTGACAACAGGACTCCGCGACCCGCGGGCAGACGCTCGAAACGATGTCCACGGATACGGCCCCCGTCCTGCGGGCTGCCGCTCAGCATCAGGGTGTTGGCCTGCAGCTCGTGGAAGCGACGCAACATGGGGTTGGTCATCAGTATGTGACCCGAACCGGTGGCCCGCGCGGTAATGATCACCCGCAGGCCGAGCTCACGTGCCTCGGCGAGCAGACCCGAGATCGGATTCCAGGGTCGCTGCCCGATGTACGGACCGCTGACGGCCGGTGCATCGGGAATCTGGTCGACATCGTCGATGATGAGGTAGTGCCGCTGTGCCGTCACTCCGCGTGACACCCAGTTGTGCAGCTCCTCGGACGACAATCCGGCGGGTGGCCGACGCTTTTCAAGGAGGGCACCCAGGCCCAGCATCGCCGGGGTGATCCGATCGATATTGGGGGTGTACTCGTTGTCGGGGAACAGCGGTTCGTCGACGAGATGTAGACGCCGGTCCAGAACCGTGAACGCCACCTCGTCGGATGTCGAGTGTTCCCGGACGGTGCGGATGATGTGTCGCAGAAGCGTCGTCTTGCCGGAGCCGGTATCGCCCAACACCATCAGGAGCGGGTTGTGGGCGAAATCGAGCGCCACCGGCGCCAGATCTTGCTCGCGCTGGCCGATGACTACCTGTTCGCGTCCCGGGTACAGCGGACCGATGGCGTTCGGTGCCAGGTCTGCCGGCAGTAGGCGGACGGTGGGAGCCTTCGCACCGGGGTACTCGGCGTTGACCGACTCCACTGTCTTGGCGTCGGAGGCCGCGAACAGGAAGTGCTCTGCCTGCATGGTCAGGCCGCGGCCCGGCTGATCGTGCGGCACGCTCTCGGCGGGGCGGCGCAGTGCGCCGGGTACCCGCACATTGCTGTCCGCCGAGTCGTGCAGCTTGAGTTCGAGGCGCAGCCCGAGAGCATCGCGCATCGCCAGCGGCACCTCGATCCAGTTCGGTGTCGTGATCACGACGTGGATGCCGTACGACAGCCCGGCATTGGCCAGCTCGGTAAGCCTGGCCAGCAACGGGTTTCGGGTGTTGAACTGGTCGGTGTTGTCGCGACTGAACGCATACAGGTTGTCCACGAGAAGGAACGTCTCGCCGTAACCGTCGTCCAGCGAGCGGTCGCCGTCGCGCAGTGCGCGCAGCTGACTTACCGAGGCGATGCCGCGGTCGCGGAACAGACGCTGGCGATAGGCCAGGAGTTGCTCCAGCTCACCGAAGGTGCGTCGGATGCGCTCGGGCTCCAAGGCGCTGGCCACACTGCCGACATGCGCCAACCCTTCGAGCGCGTGCAGTTGTCCGCCGCCGTAGTCGATGCAGTAGAACGTGACATCGCGCGGGGAGTGCGACGCAGCGGCCGACAGCATGAACGTCTGCAGAGCCGTCGACTTTCCGGACTTCGGGCCGCCGTGAATGATCACGTTTCCGGCCGCCGATGTCGCATCGAAGATCAGCGGATCGCGGCGCATCTGGAACGGCTTGTCGATCTCACCGAGCGGCCAGCGCAGCTGGCGTGCCGGGATCCCGGTCTGGCTCAGCACATCCGCCAGCGGGATCGCGGTGTCTAGCGGCGGCAGCCAGAGCTGCGGTGCGCGCGGACCGACCTTGGCCAGCTGGTCGCCGACGGTCGTGACCAGCTTGCGCGCCGGCTGCTGTGGCCGGTCGGATCCACCCTTGACGATCACGGTGGTGGGATCGGAGGCCACCGGCAGCGCGGTGAACTGCCTGGGCTGCGGGGTGGCGTGGATCTCCACGGTGGTGGTCGTTGACGGCGGCTGGTAGACACCGTCGACATAGGTGCTGCGGAACTTGATGGGTACGGCGCCTGGTGCGGGAACCAGGAACCCCACGCCCTTGTGGTCCTTGCCTGATTCGATGTGGTACGCGTCCTCGGTCCCGATGATCTGCCGGGATGCGCTGGGACTGGCCACCTTCAGGCCGATGCGGTATGAGGTGTTCTTGTCGATGTCCTTGATCTTGCCGACGTCCAGGGTCTGCGACGCGAACAGGATGTGGATGCGGAACGAGCGGCCCTTGCGTGCGACGTAGTCGAACAGTTCGGCGTACTCGGGGTGGTCCTGGAGCATCAGGGTGAACTCGTCGGCCACCACGAACAACGTGGGGATGGGCGGCAGGTCGTGACCGGCGGCGATCGCTTCCTCATACTCGCGGACCGAGTTGAAGGCGCTGCCCTGCACATCGCGACCGGCCTGCTTCAGCAGGTTCTCGCGCCGGGCGACCTCGCCACGCAAGGTATCGGCAAAACGATCTGCCAAGGAACGCTTCTCGGCCATGTTCGAGATCACGGCGACAACCTGCGGGAAGTCGCGGAAGATATCGGCCCCGGCCTCACCCTTGAAGTCCGCGTAGATCACGATTAGGCGATCGGCGGAATGGGTCGTCAAGAGCGACAACAGGATCGACATCAGGCTCTGCGACTTACCGGAGCCGGTCATACCGATCATCAGGCCGTGCGGACCCATGCCGCCCTCGGCCTCGTCCTTGAGGTCGAACATCAACGGCTCGCCGGAGGCGGTCACGCCAATCGGCACGCGCAGCTCCTCGTCACGCGCACGCGGCGACCACAGGGCGGGAACATCCAGCTGGGATGCATCCTCGATACCGAGCAGCGAGGTGAACGTCGCACCACCGGTTGCCGCAGACCGCAGGCCCGGATGTGTTGGGTTCGAGTCCCAGCGGGAGAGCCGGCGGGACAGGTGCGAGGCGGTTCCGACCGTGAGCTGATCGGCCTCGTCGATGTACGGCTGCCAATCGTTGCCATTCCAACGGGCGACGCGTGCACTCACGCCGTTCCGACTAACCCGCAGCACAGGGCGCTCTGGGTTCAGGTAGTCCGGAAGCTTGGCGGAGCCGTCGGTTCCGTCGAGCCGCTGGATAACGGTGACGCCGTCCAGTCCGGTTGCCGGGATGGGCGAATTCACGCCATTCAGGTCGTACGTCGGGTCATCGAGAATGATCAGCAGGTGCTTGTGCGCACCGGACTCGGCCCCGAACAGCGCACGCTCGGAGAGCACGGGCTTCAATGCTTCGAACAGTTCGGCACCCGTGCGGCGCAGGTAACGTGCCGGGCCGACACCGTCGACCTCGCCGCTGATGTCCACGTGGGGAAGCCATTTGAGCCAGGACCAGTCGGCGTCTTCGACACTGGGGCCGGCCATCGCCACGGTGAGGAGCGTTGGATCGTGGAAGGTGGCGGCCTGAGTCACCCACGACCGAATGGAGGCGCGGGCAACGTCATCATCACCGAGCACCGTGATCCGCGAAACCTTGTTCAGGTCGATGCCCGATGGGGCGCTGCGCACCGTGCGCTGGGTGTCCAGTAGCCCACGTAAAGCGCTGTGGCTCACCGGTTCCAGATCGATCTCATCAGCGATGTCCTTGACCCGTACGACACTGGCCAGCGGAACGTCATGGCGTCCGGCGCGTACCACCAGGTAGTCGTCATCGCCGGGGTCTCGCTCCCACTGGCGGCGCGTGCCGGGAACCGTGGTCAGCTCCTCGGGATCGGGGTGCGACCATTCCAGGGCCTTGCGCTGCTGGGTGGCGTGGGTGCGCAGATTCTCGCGGACCACCGACAGGTAACGCAGGTAGTCGGCTCGTTCGGCGTCGACCTCCTCGGTGCGGACCTTATCGCCATTGCCGCGATACAGCGCGGTAGCGGCCAGCAGCAGCACAAAGGGGAAGAACAGGGTCTGCGGGGAGATGAGGCGGATGCCCGAGGCGACCAGTGCCACCACCATGCCGACAATCAGAATGACGATCACGACCGGCATGGCCCGCCGCAGGAATGACGGCGGCACCACGCGGGGCAGCTGCGGAGGCGCCTCGACGGTCACCGTGGCATCGGGTATCGCCGGAGGCGCTACACGCCGATGGGGTTCGAAGATGAGACGGCTCAACGGGACTCCTGTGCCTGAGCAGATGGGTTGTCGGTCTGGATGCGCGTGGCTTGCCGATCGCTCGGGGCCAGGCCGTCACGCGCCAGTAGGGCGTCGGCGCGTGAGAGCGACGGCCCGGACGCGAACAGATCCAGAATCGACGAAGGGATGGTGAGTGCGGGCTTGTGCAGGCCGAGTGCCTCAAGAGTCTTGTCACCCTCGGCCTCGGTGTCGATGCCGTAACGCACACCGGTATCGGATATCCACTGGTATCCGCCGCGGCCGTCCGGTTGCACCAGGTAACCGATTCCGGGAGTGATGGCGACCCGGGTTGCGGCGGGGGAGACCAGCTGCACGGCGTGCACCGAGTCAGAAAGCGGCAGTACCGAACCCGCGAGCAAGGACCACGAATCCGAGGCAGCGTCGGCCGTCTTGGTGAACCGTGTGCACAGCACCGGGTCCTCGTTGGTGGCCAGCGGCTTGATGGCCGCATTCGGGAACACCCTGGTATCGATCGCCGATGACGTCGGCAGGTGCGCGATCTGATCGGCCGTCAGTCGTGGCGGTTGCTCCAGACCGTAGGAGTTCGCGTTGCGCAGCGCGGAGGCGATTACCGGTGAAACCTGTTGTACGCCATCGGCGAGCACCGCGTAGTACACCGGTGTGTTGTCGGTGGACGAGCTCACCAGCACCGAGCCGATGGGCGCGGCGACGGGCAACGGGTAGGCAGTGGGTGTCCCGGCTCCCTGGATGGCGGGAACCACAAGTGCCGGAGTCTCGGGAATCGCATTGAGCAGGCTGGCCGTCACGGGGCGCTCGGCGGGCGGGGCGGTGAGGCCCAGGGCGCTCGTGACGGCGATATCCCCGAGGTTGAGCGCACTGCGGTGCCCGTCCCAGAGCAGCCAGGTGCCCGAGTCGGAGGACACCACGACAGCGCGGTCACGGGTGAGCTCGGTGGCCTTGTCGCCGCCGGTCTCCAGGGCCCCGGCGATCACGGTCACGACGCGGGTATCGGCGGACTCGCACACCGCCCAGGCGGCGTCGGTGCTCTTGGCCTGCACCATGCGCTCCGGCGCGCCCGGAATGCCGATCAGGTTTCCGCGCGGAAACTGGTCAAGCTGAGTGCTTTTGACCATCGTCGGGTCCACAGCCTTGCCGGCGATGAGACGGGCCGAGGTGAGGTTGAGCACCGGGTGCAGATTGTCGCCCACCCGAACATAGAGCGCGGCGGTTGACCGGTCGGCGAGCACCGGGTCGGTGCCGGCGATGCCGGAGGGCCGCAGCAGGCTGAAGACGAAGCATCCGACCAGGCCGGTCACGACGATGACGGCACCCATGCTGAATGCCCGGGACTGACTGCGCAGCGGATCCACCAGCATCCGGGCGTCGTGTAGTGCCACGCCGGATGCGATCCGCCGCATGACAAATCGCCATCCGGTGACCTGGTGCCCGGTGACGAATCCGCGGCGGTACTTCAGCGGTTCGGGATTCTCGCTGACCGGGGTGCGTGACGCGAAGGCCCGGCGCTCGGAGTTTGCGTTGTTCTCTCGGTTATCGCTCATTTCGTGACCGACGCCCCCGGAGCCGACAGTCCGAGGCCCGCGACAATGGCCTCCACTGATGCCTGCACGTCTTCGACGGTGACGGTCATGAGGTCGTCATCGCTGAACTCTTCGACGCCTGAGTTATCAAGGCGGTGTTCACGTTCCTCCTCGGAGCGTTCGACGACGTTACGGACGAAGCGACCGTTACCGGCGACGTCGATGCTGCGGCGTGCGATACCACGAGTATCGGGAGCCTCTGCGGCACACATCGCCGAGAAGGCGGTGAGCAGCGCGGTGGCAGCGCCCTCGTCGAACTTGCTGTCGCGCACGGATGCCATCGCCGCCGCGATCTCGACGAGTTCGGGCGGTGCGTACGAAGGAAATTCGATGGACCGAGTAAAACGGGAGCGCAGACCCTCATTGGTATCGAGGAACTGGTCCAGCTCGGCGCGGTACCCGGCGACGATCACGACCAAACGGTCACGGTCGTTTTCCATCCGGGCCAGCAGGGTGTCGATGGCAACCAGACCGAAGTCGTTCTTGGCGCCGGTGGACACCAACGCGTAGGCCTCGTCGAGGAACAGCACGCCGTCGAGCGCGCTGTCGATGACGGCGTTGGTCTTGGCCTCGGTCTCACCGATGTGCTGACCGATGAGGTCGGCACGGTGCACCTCGCGGACGTTCTCACGCTTGAGAAGTCCCAAGCCGCAATAGATCTTGGCGACGACACGGGCGATGGTGGTCTTACCGGTACCGGGCGGGCCCGCGAACACCAGGTGGTGAGTGCGGTGGCCCACGGCGAGTCCGCGGTCCTGGCGCCGCAATGCCATGGCTACGGAGCTCTTAAGCCGTGAGACCTGGTCCTTCACCTGCTCCAGGCCGATGAACTCGCTGAGCTGCTGCTCGGCCTCGGCCAGCAGGATCGCCTTGCGCTCATGAGCCTCAGGATCGATGAAATCCTCTTCGGTGGGCTCGGTTTCGGGGTCCCAGGGATCGGTGCGGGCGGCGATACGCGCGGAGGTCGTGGTGTGCAGACCAACGCTCGGATCGGTCAGCGCATGCTCGATCTCGGCGTTCTCCGGATTGCCCGCGTACAGATCCTGGAGCACCTCGGTGGCGGTCTCTTCGTCACCATGGTGACGAAGGTTCAGCGCCTTGGCGAGTGCGCCGTCGGTGGCAGCCACTTCGATTGGCCCACTGGGGTCTTCGAGGTAAGACAGGGCGGGATTGACCATGCCTAGCTTGGCGAGCGCGATGCCGAGGGTGATCCGCACGGCGTGAGACGTGGTGGCATCCAGCGACGTATCGGTGACAACTGGGGTCAGCAGCGAGACGACATCGGACCAGCGTTCGGCCCGGTTCTGCATGGCGACGGCGCCCCAGCGGGCGTTGAACCATCCGGGGCGTCGCTCGGTCACGTCGGCGATCAGCCCGGCAGCCTTGACGTAGTCGCCCTTGTCCACGAGGGCCGCGGCGTAGGCGAGGTGATAGTCATCGGGCCCGCTGGCGCGGAACTCGAGATAGAGCCCGGAGTCGTACGTGAAGGTGAGATCACCCGGGTGCAGGTTCACCGCATGCTGAAGGTGTCCGGCGGTGGCCGAGGTCTCCGAGATGGCTTCCAGGACGTCGATGGTGGCGCCCCCGGAGGCCGCCAGACCGACCCAGACATCACAGTGATCTTGAGCGGTCCGGCACAGCGAAGTGAAGCCGTAACGCGCCGCTGGCAAATCTGCGGGACGTCGCCTGTCATTGACGGAGAGACCAAGAGCCCGGCAACAGGTTGCGAATCGGCTCTCTAATTCGGGATCTATGCGCGGCACTGGGGCCGTTGCCGTGGCCACACGCTCTAGCTGGCCCACTCGTTCACGAATATCCACTTACAGTTACAGCCCTTCGCCCGATCGATATGCTCGCTGATTGGAGTAGTCGGCTCGCGAACTTGATTGGTTCCTGACAATGCTCTGTTGCCGAGCCAGCGAATCTGTCATAGGTCGCCCGCATCGCCTCGACTGCTCCCCGATGCGGAGCGCAGGGCTAAACCGGCGTGGCGGTCAACGGCGCGGCGTCTGGGTGTGACTACCGACACATCCGGGCATCCGAGTTGATCGACTCGTTCGCGAGTACTCATCTACCGCCTTTATTCCTGGCACCGTTGCTTGCTCGGCAAGAGATTAGCATTCCCTTACCTAAGTGTCGATAGCTAACCCTAGCCTTATGCAGGTCAAGATGTTTAGGCTAGCCTAAACTAAAAGCGCACTCAGCGAATCGAGGAGGGTGTAATGCCGAGCACAGTGACGCAACCGACACGCGGATGGCAGGGCACGGTTCTCAAATTGTTCCGCGCCGGCGACTATCAGCTAACACTGACCGGTCGGCAGGAGCTGACCGATCACTATTTGAGGCTCAGCTTCTCGGCAGGTGGTCTGCTGCACGGTCGTGACGTTCATCCGACCATGTGGATCCGGCTGTGGTTCTCGGATGGGGAGAAGCTGCACCAGCGTGGATACACACTGGTCAATCCCGACCCGCAGGCCGATACCGTCGATATCGAGTTCGCGCTGCACGACGGGCTGGCCGCGCGCTGGGCACAGTCTGCCCAGGTCGGCGACACCATCGAGGCGACGGTGCTGGGCAGTCATTTCGAGCTCCCCGATCCGGCCCCCCGTGGATACGTCATCGTCGGTGACACCGCGTCCCTGCCGGCGATCAACTCCCTGCTGGCGGCGATCGGCGACAGTCCGGCCACGGTGTTTCTGGAGGCCGCACACGAGAGCGACAAAACACTGCCGGTCGGCGCCGATGCGGTCTGGGTGGATCGCGATGGCGAACGCTCGCTCGCCGACGTCGTGCGTGAGGGAGCCTTCGATGCCCCCGAGTTCTTCGGGTGGGTGGCATGCGACACGCGGACCACACGCGAGGTCTCGCACGTCCTCAAGGGCCACTACGGCATCGCGCGCAGGTCGATCAAGGCCCAGGCTTACTGGATGGCGTAAAGGGAAACGGCCTGATGGAACGGTCGATGCCGGCTACGAGGCGAGCCGCAGCCTCGGCATCTGCCTACCCGCCGCGTCCAGGATGGTGGTGACGGTGCCGAACCGGTCCGTGGCACGTCGGCAGAGTTCGCGCAGCTGACGCGGATCGGTGGCATCAGCGGCGATGGCCATCACCTGATCCGCCCCGTAGCCGTGGAGCATCCTCGTCAGATCGGTGGCATGTCTGCCGCAGACGACGACCCGATGCCCGTTGCGCACCAGAATCCGGACGATCTCACGCCCGCTGGGGTCATCGCCATTGAGGACGACGACAACATCGGGTTCCGAGTCGTCGGTGCCGGAGGTTGGGTTCTGGTGCATGTCCCTATTGAGCCAGCGATTCCTGGGGCCCGGATGTGAGCGCCATGTGGATTGCTTGGATGACCTCCACTGTTGGTTCCATTCATGCCGAGTCGGCGGGTCAGGCCCTCGTGCGCTGCCGATATGACCGCGCCGCCTTTTCCAGGCCCTCCGCAGACTCCTCGCCCCAGGACCGCAGCATCGCGCGGTTGGCCAGCACTACATCGCGTGTGGCCTGGATCCGCTGGGCCTCATAGGCCGCCAAGCCGAGTGCGAAATCGCCGGACGACTCCGACAGTGCGTGCGCCAACACCCGGGCGTCGACGACGGACTGTGATCCACCGTTGGCCCCCAGCGGATACATGGGATGTGCGGCATCGCCCAGCAGCGTGACTCGGCCGCGGCCCCACGAGGGCAGCGGGTCGCGGTCCACCATCGGGTACTCGACGATGCGTCGGGTGCCGCGCACCATTGCGCCCACATCCAGCCACCCGAAGTCCCAGCCGGGGAAGTGGCCCAGCACCTCATCGGCGTTGACGGGGTCATTCCACCGTGCGCTGTCGGGTAGCTCCCCGGGGGGATTGGTGCGTGCGAGTGCCACCCAGTTCACGGTGTGTGCGCTGATCGGGTAGGCGATGAGTTCGTGATCGGTGTCGTCGTGCGCGGCGACCATGGCCTTCCCGGTGAGGAAGCGGCCGATATCGGCCACCCCGCGCCACATTCGCACACCCGACCAGCGCAATGGATCCACCGGATGAAGTTGTGCGCGTGTCGCCGAATTCACGCCGTCGGCGCCCACCAGAACGGCTGCCGCAATATCGCCGTCGGCTGTACGTACGCGGACACCCGCATCGTTGCCCTCGAATCCGAGAACCCGGCAGTCCGTCCGAATTGCTTGTGGACCAAGGCGTTCCCGCACCGCATGGAGCAGCATGAGTTGTAGACGACCGCGGTGCACCGAGATTTGTGGGTACGGGTAGTCACCCGCGCGTCCCCGCGGCTCGCTGTACAGGACGGCGCCGTGCTTATCGCAGAATCGAATCTCTGTGGTAGCGATGCCCATGCCGGCAAGCTCGTCGCCCAGTCCGAGTTCGGTGAGGACGCCCACGGCATGCGGAAGCATGTTGATACCGACGCCCAGTGGCTTGACGTCGCGTGCGCTCTCCAGCACCGCGGCGTCGAAGCCCGCGGCATGCAGGGTCAGGGCTGCGGTAAGCCCACCGATGCCGGCACCGGCAATCACGATTTTTGTCGTGTTCTCACTCATAGCATTCAGCATCGGCCGACGGCATTCAGAAGTCCAAGATCTATCTATTCACGGTTCTATAATTAGTACTTATGGAGATGCACCAGCTCCGGTACCTGCTGGCGGTGGCGGACGCGGCGAGTTTCACCAGAGCTGCGGCTTCTCTCCGCGTCGCGCAACCGGGGGTGAGTGCCCAAATCCGCCTTCTGGAACGTGAACTGGGGCAGGAACTGTTCGACCGATCGGGGCGCCAGGTCCGACTTACCGACGCGGGCAAAGCGGTGGTTCCCTATGCGCGAGCCGCTCTGGCCGCGGTCGACGGAATCCGCGAGGTGGCCGATGAGATCGGGGGACTGCTGCGCGGACATATCGCATTCGGCACCGTCACCTCGCACGGCGCTGGTCTGCCCGCGCTCCTCTCGGCGTTCCATCGCGACCACCCCGCGATCAGCATCAGCCTTGCCGAAGCGCGGTCGGACGAGCTCATCGCAGGGCTGCGTGAGGGTCGGCTGGACGGCGCCATTCTCGCCCTGGGGGCCGGGGAACCGCAGGAGCTGGGGTTGCGCATCATCGATGACCAACCTCTGGTCGCCGCGGTTGCGGCCTCCGATCCGTGGGCGAAACGGCGCACGGTGACACTGGAGATGCTCTGTGAGCGCATCCTGATCTGCCTACCCACGGGCAGCGGTATTCGTTCGATTCTGGAATCCGCGTGCCAGGCCGCGGGCCTCACTCCGAATGTGGCGTTCGAAGCGAGCTCACCGCGGTCGTTACTGGTCCTCGTCGAACAGGGGCTTGGTGTGGCGGTGGTGCCCGCTCCATATCTACGGACCCGGCCAGGCGTGGTTGCACTGGATATCCAACCCGCATTACGAGGTCGGCTCGCGCTGGCGTGGCGCCTCGGCGGCCCGACGGGGCCGGCGGCGCGCACCTTCCTGGAGCGGGCCCGCACCGTCCTCTGACCCGCCGTTCCGATCACCTTGAATCCAATCCCGGCCGTCGCGCGGCGGTGGCGCAATGGTGTGCATCCGACGGTGCGTAGCAGGTAGGAGTGGGGTAGCGACCGGCGCAATGAAGCAGACCTGACAGATATCGATTTCATTCGCCGGATGGCCGTTGAGCTGGCCTTTAGCGTGTTGGCGAGGTTGTCTCACGTCAGGAGAACTCGTGGCCGCTGTCGAGCCCACACCATTACGCCGTCCGCGCGCCGATCAGGCGCGGCTGGTCGCGGATGTGCTGCGCCACCAAATCCACGCCGGGGGATACACCGACGGCGGCCTGCCGAGCGAACAGGAACTGGCCGCGGAGTTCTTTGTGTCCCGCAATACGGTCCGGGAGGCGCTGACGACGCTGAAGGAAGAAGGCCTCATCGAGCGTGGACCTCGTACCGGCACTCACGTTGCGTTGCGCAAGTACGAGCACGGATTGGACGCGCTGCTCGGGCTCAAGGAGACCTTCAAGGGATACGGCGAGGTCTGGAATGAGGTCCGCGTCATCCAGGAGGTGAATGCACCGCCGGCGGTGGCGCACAGGTTGCGACTTGAGCCCGGCGCGCGCGTCATCTTCATCGAGCGGCTGCGCTACCTCGGCGATCTGCCACTGAGCCTGGACAAGACCTATCTCACCGCCGATGTGGGGGAGGCGGTCATCGAGCACCAGCTCGAGACCAACGACGTATTCGCCCTGATCGAGCGTGTGACTGGACGCAGGTTGGGATCGGCCAATCTGGCGCTGGAAGCCGTTGCGGCGGATTCACATTCGGCGGCGACATTGCAAGTGCCCGACAGTGCGCCGCTGCTGCTGCTGGAGCGACTGACCCACCTCGATGACGGGACCCCCGTCGACCTCGAGTACATCCGGATGCGCGGTGATCGAATCACGTTGCGCAGCAATCTATTAAGGGATATCTGAGGACTCTCATGACATTGGTCAACAACCGTATCGACGTTCCGGTCACCATCGACGAATCGCTGTGCATCGAAGGCTGCACGCTGTGTGTGGACATC
This sequence comes from Mycobacterium sp. D16Q16, assembly GCF_002013745.1. Taxonomy (NCBI): domain Bacteria; kingdom Bacillati; phylum Actinomycetota; class Actinomycetes; order Mycobacteriales; family Mycobacteriaceae; genus Mycobacterium; species Mycobacterium sp. D16Q16. The sequence continues at coordinate 128,792 of NZ_MAEY01000026.1, read as the reverse complement.
TGCCCACTGGATTCGCTGGCGATCAATCCAGAAAACGGCAAGGCCTTCATGCACGTCGACGAGTGCTGGTACTGCGGCCCGTGCGCGGCTCGCTGTCCTACCGGTGCCGTCACCGTCAACATGCCCTATCTACTCCGTTAAGTCAGGACACCTCATGAAGAGAACAGCCCTTCTCTCCGCTTTGCTTCTTACCCTCGTCGCCGGCTGCTCCCTGGACTCCGGGTCCGGCTCGGCGAACGAGGTGACCGTCGTTGTGGGGTATCAATCGAAGACCATCAACACGGTGACCGCAGGCACGCTGCTGCGCTCTCAGGGATACCTGGAGAAGCGGCTCGCGGAGGCCGGTTCGCGCACCGGAAACAAGTACACCGTGCAGTGGCAGGACTACGACACCGGAGCGCCGATCACCGCACAGATGCTCGCCGAGAAGATCGACATCGGCTCGATGGGCGACTATCCGTTGCTGATCAATGGATCTAAGACTCAGGCCAACGAGAAGGCTCGCACCGAGCTGGTATCGATCACCGGGTACAACGCCAAGGGCGCGCTCAACATGGTGGTGGTACCACCGAACTCGACAATAACCACACTTCCCGAATTGAAGGACAAGAAGGTGTCCGCGAGTGTGGGCTCGGCCGGGCATGGCACGTTGGTGCGCGCGCTGCGCAACGACGGCCTGGACCCGGCCAAGGATATCGAGGTGCTGAACCAGCAGCCGCAGGTTGGTGCCTCGGCCCTGGAATCCGGTCAGGTGCAAGCGCTGTCACAGTTCGTGGCCTGGCCGGGCCTGCTGGTCTTCCAGAAGAAGGCCAAGCTCCTCTATGACGGTGCCGAGCTAAATGTTCCGACCTTTCACGGCGTGGTGGTGCGCCGCGACTATGCCAAGCGGCATCCGGAGGTGCTCGACGCGTTCTTGCAGGCTCAGTTGGACGCCACCGATTTCATCCACGAAAAGTCTCTCGAGGCGGCTCGCATCGTGGCCGACGGCAGCGGCCTGCCCCAGGAAGTGGTGTACCTCTACAACGGGCCGGGCGGCACGTCGTTCGACGCCACGCTCAAGCCGTCACTCATCGAGGCGTTCACAAGCGATGTGCCCTACCTGAAATCAATCGGAGACTTCGCTGATCTCAACATCAACGAGTTTGTGCAGGATGGTCCGCTGCGTCAGGCTTACGCGACACGTGCGAAGAATTACGAAGCCGAGTTGGCCGCCAAGGTCAATCCGCTGGTGCTGCACCCTGCCGACGGGGCTGACCCGGGTCGTGCCGCCGAGATCTGGTTCGACGGTAAGGATTCCACGCAGGTGTACCCGACCGCGCAGGAGCTGCTAAAGGCCGTCAACGCAGCCAACGCGGCCGGTCAAAAGGTCCGTGCCGCCTACGTCGCCGATGCCGAACTAGGCACCCGGTGGTTCGCCGACCATGCCTGGTGGGTCCGGGATTCGGCTGGGTTGCACCCGTTCACGACGAGTGCGGGCGCTAGCCGGTACATCGCCAGTCATCCCGATGCCGCTTCCCTGGATTACACGCAGGCACTGGCGGCCGCATCGTGAGCAGCCTGCCGATCCTGGAAGCCAGACCGCGAACGGTCGGGGTTGCCGCCGCCGAGGGGCAGGTCCACGTGGCTGCGAATCCTCGGCGACAGGGTTCGCGGTATCTCGCCTGGGGTATCCGGGCGTCGTCCGTGGCCGCTGCCGTGTTGCTCTGGCAGCTCTTGACCGCCAACAAAGTGCGGTTCGGGCTTCGATTCGACACCCTTCCCACAGTCACCGAGATCGTCTCCGCGCTCGCCAAGCGCATTGGTACCGAGCAATACTGGCTAGATCTCGGCCAATCCACCATCCGGATCCTCACCGGGTTCGGCCTCGCCGCGGTGCTCGGTGTCATCACCGGTATCTGGCTGGGACGTTCTCCGCTGTTCGCGAACATCTTTGGCCCGCTCACTGAATTGGCCCGCCCGATTCCCGCGATCGCGATTGTGCCGGTTGCCATCCTGTTGTTTCCCAGCGATGAGGCCGGGATCGTGTTCATCACCTTCCTGGCGGCGTATTTCCCCATCATGGTGAGTACCCGCCACGCGGTGCGCGCACTGCCCACGCTGTGGGAAGAATCGGTCCGCACACTGGGCGGCGGTCGCTGGGATGTGCTGTTGCGAGTGGTGTTGCCCGGCAGCCTCCCCGGTGTGTTCGGTGGGCTGTCCGTCGGCATCGGTGTGGCCTGGATATGTGTGATCTCCGCCGAAATGATCTCGGGCCGTTTGGGAGTCGGATATCGGACCTGGCAGTCGTACACGGTGTTGGCCTATCCGGATGTGTTCGTGGGGATTATCACCATCGGGGTTCTCGGTTTTCTGACGTCGGCAGCCGTCGAGCTGATCGGGCGCCGGGTGACACGGTGGCTGCCCCGCGCTGAGGAGGCACGTTCATGAGTGCCTCAACCCTCGTGCTGGATGGGGTCACCCTCGGCTATGGCGGACGTACAGTGGTGGACCGCCTCAGCCTGACCGTGCGCCCCGCTGAGATCCTGGTCCTCACCGGGCCCTCGGGCTGTGGAAAGTCCACCGTGCTGCGCGCACTGGCCGGGCTGCTCCCGCCAGATTCCGGCACCATCCGCGCCGACGGCGAAAGGGTTGTCACCACCTCACGCCATCGGGCAATGGTGTTCCAGGACAATGCTTTATTGCCTTGGCGCACTGTGCAATCAAATGTCGAGCTGGCACTCAAGCTGGGCGGTGTGCCTCGTGTGGGGCGGCGTGCGGCGGCGCAGACCTGGATCGATGATGTAGGCCTGACGGGCTTCGAGGATTACCTGCCCAAGAGTCTCTCGGGCGGCATGCGCCAACGTGTCCAGTTGGCCCGCGGCCTGGCGGGTGCTCCGCGCGCGGTCATGATGGACGAGCCCTTCGGAGCGCTCGATGCCCAGACTCGAGCCAGCATGCAGCGCCTCTTGATCGATACCTGGCGCAGTCATCCCACCACGGTGGTGTTCGTGACCCACGATGTCGACGAGGCCTTGCTACTCGGAGACAGAATCGCGGTCCTGGGCCGCGCCGGCCACCCGCTGCGCGCACTGCTGGATGTTCCCAGTCCTCGCGAGCCACTGAGCGATCGGAGCGCTTTACGCACCGAAATTCTTGCCGCACTGAATCATACGGAGCTTGTTGCCTGATGCAGATCCCTGAACTCGATAGCGCCATCCGGCTGGACTGTGATGTCCTGGTGATCGGTGGCGGAACCGCCGGGACCATGGCGGCACTGACGGCGGCTGAGAACGGTGCCCAGGTGATACTTCTGGAGAAGGCGCATGTGCGGCACTCCGGTGCGCTGGCAATGGGTATGGACGGTGTGAACAACGCAGTCATCCCCGGCAAGGCCGAACCGGAGGACTACGTCGCGGAGATCACCCGCGCCAACGACGGGATCGTGAATCAGCGCACTGTCTATCAAACCGCGACACGCGGATTCGCGATGGTACAGCGACTGGAACGCTACGGGGTCAAGTTCGAGAAGGACGAGCACGGCGAGTACGCGGTGCGACGCGTGCATCGATCGGGCGCCTATGTGTTGCCGATGCCCGAGGGCAAGGACGTCAAGAAGGCGCTGTACCGCGTGCTGCGGCAGAAGTCGATGCGCGAGAAGATTCGCATCGAAAACCGGGTCATGCCCGTGCGGATCCTCACCGAAGACCTGGGTGCGGGAACCGACGGGATATCAAGGCGCCGTGCGATTGGCGCCGCGGGTTTCAACACCCGCACTGGTGAGTTCGTCACGGTCGGCGCGAAGGCGGTGATTCTGGCGACCGGGCCATGTGGTCGCCTGGGTCTGCCGGCATCCGGGTATCTGTATGGCACCTACGAGAATCCGACGAACGCGGGGGACGGGTACGCCATGGCGTACCACGCCGGGGCCGAACTGTCGGGGATCGAGTGCTTCCAGATCAACCCGCTGATCAAGGATTACAACGGTCCGGCGTGCGCGTATGTGGCCAACCCCTTCGGCGGCTACCAGGTGAATGCGCAGGGGGAGCGTTTCGTCGACTCCGACTACTGGTCCGGCCAGATGATGGCGGAGGTCAAGAACGAAATCGAGTCCGCGCGCGGTCCCATCTATCTCAAGGTGACCCACTTGCCGGATGAGACGTTGACGGCGCTGGAGAGCATTCTGCACACTACCGAGCGCCCCACCCGTGGCACGTTCCACGCCAATCGCGGGCATGATTACCGTACCCACGATATCGAGATGCATATCTCGGAGATCGGCTTGTGCAGTGGTCATTCCGCATCAGGGGTGTGGGTGGACGAGCATGCGCGCACCACGGTGCCGGGCTTGTACGCGGCCGGAGACCTGGCGTGCGTGCCGCACAACTACATGATCGGCGCCTTTGTGTACGGCGATCTGGCCGGGGAGCACGCGGCCTCGACACTCTCGAAAACACCCGCACCGCTGGAGTTCCCCGTTGACCAGGTCAAGGAGGCGCACGAGCTGATCTACCGCCCGCTGCGCCATCCGGACGGCCCGCCGCAGCCTCAGGTCGAGTACAAGCTTCGCCGGTTCGTCAACGACTATGTGGCCCCGCCGAAGACGGCGGCCAAGTTATCGCTGGCCGTGCAGACATTCGAGCGGATGGCCGACGAGGTGAGCCAGATCGGTGCGCGTACCCCCCATGAGTTGATGCGGGCTGCCGAGGTGTCGTTCATCAGAGACTGTGCCGAGATGGCGGCGCGTTCGTCATTGACTCGCACCGAATCGAGGTGGGGTCTCTACCACGACAGGGCGGACCTCCCGGATCGTGACGACGTGAATTGGCGTTATCACTTGAACCTGCGCAAGACCGTCGACGGCGGCATGGACTTCGTGAAACGGCCCGTGGCACCGTATTTCGTTCCGGTTCCCGGTCTCGACGACCTGCCGTCAGGGGAGACCGATCCGATCCCGGTGCATCAGCCCGAACTGATGGGCGGGAAAGCGCCGGCCGCCCGGATCTCGAATGTCGTCGCCGCGGAAGCCGAACAGCCGCCGTCCCCGCGGATCGCCGCGGTGCTGTCGCTGGAGGCTCCCACCGTCGAGGAACTGCTGCAGTACCTCACCGATGATGATCCGGGGGTGCGCCGCACCGCGATCGCAGCGCTCACCGAGCACATACCCGCGGGTTACGAGGATGCCTTGTTGAATGCGCTGGGGGACAGCGATGCGTCCGTGCGTCGTACTGCGGCCGATGGCGTACGGGAGCTCGTCGAGGTTCTCGAGGATCCTGCAGCGATCCGTGATCACGTCAGCGCGCCCGACCCCCTGGTGCGCAGTACCGCGCTGTATGTGGCGAGTGCCCGGAAGGTCGGTGATCCTGCCGCTTATGTGGCGGCCGTGCGCGACTCCGATCATCGAGTCCGCATCGAAGCCGTACGCGCACTGGTGTCGGTGGACGATGCGGTGTCCATTGCCACCGCCGCCGCCGATGAGAACCGCGAGGTACGCATCGCCGTAGCCAATGGGCTAGCGAAGTTGGCAGCCGGCGCTTCGGCGGTCCGGGTGCTGGTGCGTGATCGTGATCCGCTGGTGCGGGCAGCGGCGTTGACGGCCGTGGGTGCGCTGGGGGTCGACGACCAGATCCTCGATGCCGTCGAGGAGGCACTGAAGGCTCCGGCCTGGCAGATCCGTCAGGGTGCGGTACGCGCCTTGGCCGGAGCGCGTCCGGGGCAGGCTGTACCGCCGCTGGCGCGGGCGCTGGACGATCCGCATCTGGATGTCCGCAAGTCGGCCGTGTTGAGTCTGAGCCAATGGGCCTCGACGGAGCCCTCCGTTCGTGACGCACTGACCGGCGCGCTGCAAGATGGTGATGCGGATGTGAGAGCCTATGCGCGACAGGCACTTGCGGCCGGCTGACAGGAACGCCGAAGCACACTAGATGGGGCCTGGCAACGTGGCGGAGGTCATGTTACGGGCGGGTACCAGGGCCACTTAGCATAGGCTAGGCTTACTCAGGTGTCGAAGATGAGTACGGTCGTAGATCCCGATACCGGCGCCCAGACCTGGGTTTCTGTGCAGGAGGGGCTGCCGGACGGTTTTGCGCCGGCCGACCTCGCCAGTGTTCTCGCGCAGGAAATCCCCGAGCGCAGCGGCGATGAATACCTGATTTACGAACGTGACGGCGAATGGGTGCTCGCCATCGGCGCCCGCGCCTCCGTCGAACTCGACAGCGACGGACTGCGCATCATCCGCGACGGAGCTGTGGAGAAACGCGGTTGGTCCGGGCACCCCGGCGCCGCCCTCGAACGAGCGGTGAACGAGATCTCCGACGGCGTGCATCGCGCCTTCGGGTGGGTCGCCTTTGAGTTCGGCACGTACCGCTTTGGCCTGCAGCACCGGCTGACCCCGGGTACTCCGATGGCGCGGGTTTTCGTCCCCCGGGCGGAGGTCGTGATTACCGCCGACGGAGTGTCGGTCTGCGAAGAGAGCTATGTCGACGAGATTAGGCGGGTGCTCGATCAGGGTGCCCCCGCGGTGCCGGTACCGGCGTCGATCGACCTGGCTCCGGACCCATCCGACTACCGCGGCCGCGTGGGCATCGCCACCGCCGAGATCCGATCGGGTCTGTACCACAAGGTGATTCTGTCGCGGCGCGTGGAAGTGCCGTTCGCCATGGACTTTCCGTCCACCTACCGCCTGGGCCGCCAGAACAACACGCCGGTCCGCTCGTTCCTGTTGCGGCTCGGTGGCATTCGTGCCCTCGGCTACAGCCCCGAACTTGTCGCGGCCGTCGAGGCCGACGGAACCGTCATCACGCAGCCGTTGGCTGGAACCCGCGCGTTCGGCCGGGGTGAGGACGCAGACCGGGTGGCGCGCGACGATCTGGAGTCGAATGCCAAAGAGATTGTGGAGCATGCGATTTCCGTGCGCAGCTCACTCGCCGAGCTTGCCGAGGTGGCCGAATCGGGCAGCACGAAGGTGACCGACTTCATGACCGTGCGTGAGCGCGGCAGCGTGCAACATCTGGGATCGACCGTCAGTGGAGAGCTGAGCGCCGGGATGACGAGGATGGATGCGCTGGAGGCGCTCTTCCCCGCGGTGACCGCCTCGGGTATCCCCAAGGCCGAGGGCGTTGACGCCATCCTTCGGCTCGACGATCACCCACGCGGTCTCTACTCGGGCGCGGTGGTGATGATGTCCCCGGATGGCGGACTGGACGCGGCGCTGACACTGCGTTCGGCCTACGAGCAGGATGGGCACACCTGGCTGCGCGCGGGCGCGGGCATCATCGAGGCGTCGACACCCGATCGGGAGTTCGAGGAGACCTGCGAGAAGCTTGGCAGTATCGCCCCGTACGTGATCAAACGCGAGGCATAACCTCCGCGCTGCCAACACATGGCGTTAACCGGGGCCCCTTAGGGGCCCCGGTTTTTGCGATTCGGCTCAGGGCCGAACGTGTCGAGGCTTAGCTCGTCAAGGAGGTCATCAGGGCGCGTTTGTCGATCTTGCCCACCGCGGTGAGGGGAAGTGACGGAACCGCCACCAGCTTGTCCACGCGCGAGTGTGTCGCGGCGCCGCGCTCCTGAAGGTGTTGGTTGAGCTCCGCGGCCGTCACCGGTTTGCCATTGAAAACGATTGCTGCACAGACAATCTCGCCCAAGTACTGATCGGGCAGGCCGATTGCGGCGGCCGCGTAGACGGCGGGATGTGTTTGTAGGTGCGATTCGAGATCCAGTGCGGCGATGGATTCGCCGCCGCGCAGGATGACGTCCTTGATGCGGCCGGTGACTTCCAGATAGCCATCGGGCAGCGCGCGCACGCGATCACCGCTGCGGTAGAAACCGTCGCCGGTGAAGGACCGCATGTTGTCCGCCTCGGCGCGGTAGTACCCGTTCAGTGTGTACGGTCCACGCACCAGCAATTCGCCCGCTTCACCGGCGGCGACCTCGGCGCCGTCCTCGCCCACAATGCGAACCTCGTCGGCCTCGCATATGGGCCGGCCCTGGGTGTTGTCGAGGATGTCCGCCGGATCGCCTGGGCGCGTGAGGCATAACAGGCCCTCGGCCATGCCGAATACCTGCTGCAGGCCCGGGGTGAGTGATTCCCTTACCGCGCGTGCGTCCTGGGCTCCGAGCTTCGCGCCGCCGACCTGGAGCAGTCGTAGTGATTCCGGCAGCACAGGTTCCCATGCTGTGGCCTGTGCCCACAGCTGGGCAAGTGAGGGCACGAGCGCTGTTACCGACACGCGATGCCGGGCGATGGTCTCAAATGCCGACTCTGGGCTTGGGTCTGAAAGGAAAACCGTGGTGGCACCCGTGCTGATGGCGCCGATGAGACCCGGGCAGGCCAGTGGGAAGTTGTGGCCGGCGGGCAGCGCGACGAGATAGACATCGTCCTCGGTGAGGCCGCACACCTGTGCCGCCCGGGTGGCGTTGTAGACGTAGTCCTCGTGGGTGCGGGGGATGAGTTTGGGTGCCGCGGTGGTGCCCCCTGAGACCAGTAGTAGCGCGGGGGTGTCGGTGTGTGCGGCCGGTAGGTCACCTTGAACCTCAACGGTTTCCAGCAGAGTTGACCATGCGGCAAAGCGCTCCGAGTCGCCCGAAGGAATCTCGCCGTCGATCACGATGTGGCGCAGGCACGCGTGCTGTGCGGACAGCTCGACGGCCAGTGCGCGGTAGTCGAACCCGCCGGCGGAATCGGCGATCACCAACGCGACGGCACCGGACACGTCGATGAAATGAGACAGCTCCGCGGCCCGGTGTCCCGGCAGGCACATGATCGGTATCGCGCCCGCACGCATCAAGCCGAAGAACGCGACGGCGAAGGATGCCCGGTTGGGAAGCTGAAGCAGTACGCGGTCGCCGGGGGCAATGCCGAGCCGGACGAGTGCATGTGCGGCACGGTCGGCGGCCATGTCGAGCTCGCGGTACGTCATCGCACCGTGTTCGTCGATGACGGCGGGATGATCGGCTCGTCTGGCGGCGGCCGTTCGGAGCAGGGACTCCACGGTCCTTCCGGTCCAGTACCCGGCCGTGCGGTACGCATCGGCGCGCGCCGTGGGGAAAGGGACAAAACCTTCCACTGGGCTCTTCGTAGCCGAAGCGGTAGGGGTTGTTGTGGCCTGTGTCATCGCAGCTCCTCGTGGGTGACCCCTCGCAGTCTAGATAGGGTAGCCTCCTCACAGTTAGGGCAGCCTGTACTAAGAGTGAAAACGCGAGGTGAGATCGAGTTGCGCACCGTGAGCGAGGGCGACGTCGAGGTGGGCGTCACCAGCGAAAGGGCGTCGGTAGGCCTCGATTCTGATGCCGCGCCGGCGCTGTCCGCGGGGCAGCACCGCATCTGGTTCGCCCATGGGGTGACGCCCGCACTGATGAATCTGTGCCGGTCGTACCGGCTCAGCGGTGAGGTGGACATCGAGAGGCTGCGCGCCGCGGTGACCGCGGTGGTGGCCCGCCACGAGATTTTGCGCACGACGTTTCGCGCCGGTACCGACGGTGATCCGGTCGCCGTGTTGCACCATGACCTGCCTGCCCGATGGGTCGAGCACGATGTGTCCGAGCTAGCGGGCACCGCGCAACAGCTCCGGCTAGGCGTACTGGCACAGCGCGAATTCGGAACCCCTTTCGACCTCACCGTGGAATCGCCGCTGCGTCTCACGGTCATCCGCACGGGCGCAGCCGAACACATCATGCTCGTCGTCGCGCACCGCATCGCGTGGGACGACGACTCGTGGTCGGTCTTCCTTGCCGACCTGACCACCGCCTACGTGCACAGCGCGATCACGGCGCCGCCGCCGGGCCGACCACCACTGGGTGGGACCGATGGGGCCGATCTCGACTACTGGCGCGAGGAGCTGTCCAATCCTCCTGAACCGCTGGAGCTTCCGGGGGCCAACGGTTCGGTTGTGACGACCGACTGGAAGGCCGCACGCGCTACCGCGCGCCTTTCCGCGTCGGTCATGAGTCGTGTCGAGCAACTGGCTCACGAGGCCAACACCACACCGTATGTGGTGTTGTTAGCCGCGTATTCGGCACTGCTGCATCGGTATACGCACGCCGAGGACTTCTTGGTGGCCGCGCCCGTGCCCACCCGCGACGCTGATACGCAGGGCGGGATCGGACACTTTGGGCACACCATCGCCCTGCGGATGCGACCGCGCAGTGATGAAAGCTTCCGCGACCTTCTGGAGCACGCCCGTCTGACCACTCTGAAGGGGTTCGCGCATCAGCGAGTCAGCCTTGACCGCGTGATCCCGCGCGTAGGTTTCGCGATGGGCGCCGACTCTGCTTCCCGGTTCTGTCCGCCCGGAATCCACTGTGAACGTGCCTCGTGGGAAGGTCAGGTGGCGTACGTGCCACTCGGCCTGAGGATCGAGACCGCCCCCGAGGGGGCCGATGTCGTGGCCGAGTATCTGGTCGACGTGCTGGACGAGCGGTTGACTGTGCAGCTACTTCGCCACTTCGCCAACCTGCTCGACTCTGCTCTCGCCGATCCGGACCGCCCGCTGGGCGGCCTGGATCTCATGGACGGGCGGGAAGCCCAGTGGCTGTGGGAGGTGTCCTCCGGGGAACAGTTCGAGGCGGAGCCGACTACCCTCGGCGAGCTCGTAGCCGCCCGTGCGGCCGCGCAGCCGGATGCCACCGCGCTCGTCTACGAGGGCCGACACTACTCCTACCGGGAAACCAATGAGCTGGCGAATCGGTTGGCGCACTGGATCATGGGACAGGGGATCGGTACCGAAGATCGCGTCGCGGTGCTCCTGGACAAGTCACCGGAGTTGATCATCACCGCGCTCGCGATCGCCAAGGCTGGCGCGGTGTATCTGCCTGTCGACCCCGCGTATCCCGCCGATCGCATCGCGCACATTCTCAGCGATGCGCAGCCGAGGCTGGTCATCAGGGAGCCGGTGACGGGTATCGGGCAGTTCGATGCCCGTGAGCCGGTCGACGCCGATCGGGTACGGCCGCTGACCGCCGACAATGCTGCCTATCTCATCTACACATCGGGCTCGACGGGCCTGCCCAAGGGTGTGACGGTCACGCATCGTCCGCTGACCGAGTACTTCAACTGGTTCCGTGCCGAGTATCGGGTCAGTGGATCCGATCGGGTGCTGCAGGTGGCCTCGCCGAGCTTCGACGTATCGGTGGGCGAGATTTTCGGCATCCTCAGTTGTGGTGGCCGGCTGGTTATTCCGCGTCCCGGCGGACTCGGTGACGTCGCGTACCTGACTGAACTGTTGAACAACGAGGCAGTGACCTCGATGCATATGGTGCCCTCGTTGCTCGGTCTAGTCCTGTCGCTGCCGGGAGTCACGCAGTGGAAGTCGCTACGCCGGGTGCCGGTGGGCGGCGAGGCGTTGCCGGGGCCGGTCGCGGACAAGTTCCACGCCACCTTCGATGCATCGCTGCACAATTTCTACGGTCCCACCGAGACCGTTATCAACGCCTCGCGGTACAAGGTTCGCGGAATCCAGGGGACGCGGACAGTGCCGATCGGTACTCCGAAGATCAATACGCAGATGCACATTCTGGATGAGGCGCTGCGACCGGTGCCGGTGGGAGTCATCGGCGAGATCTATATCGGCGGAACGCATGTGGCGCGTGGATATCATCGGGCCGCCGGCCTTACCGCGCAGCGCTTCATCGCCGACCCCTTCGTTCCCGGGCGGCGGATGTACCGGTCCGGCGACCTTGCGCGGCGCAACGCGAACGGCGACATCGAGTTCGTGGGTCGCGCCGACGAACAGGTGAAGATCCGTGGGTTCCGCATCGAACTCGGCGAGATTGCCTCGGCCATCGAGGTGGACCCGAGCGTCGGTCAGGCGCTCGTGGTGGTTGATGAGCCGCCGCACGTCGGCAAGCGTCTCGTTGCCTACCTGACGCCAGTGGGCGGACATGTGGTCGACATCGACCGAATCCGCGCCAGGATCTCAGCGGCCTTGCCCGACTTCATGATTCCCGCGGCGTATGTCGTGCTCGACGAGATGCCCATCACGCCGCACGGCAAGATCAACAAGGATGCCCTGCCGGCACCGGAGATCAGCTCCGTCACCGCGCGCCGCGAGCCGGAAACCGCAACCCAGCGACAGGTGGCCGCCCTCTTCGCACGGCTGCTCGGCATCGCGAGCGTGGGAGCGGACGACTCATTCGTCGACCTTGGCGGCCATTCGCTGCTGGCGAGCAAGCTCTCGGCGGCGATCCTGACCGAGTGCGGAGTCGGGATCGACATCCGCGAGATCTTGGAGCGGGGCACTGTCGCCGGTCTGGCCCAGTTGGTCGATCAGCGCCGTAGCGGCATCATCGCGGATGACGAGGACCGCGAAGGGGAACCGATTCCGTTGCTTCCTAGCGGACGCCGTCTGTATGAGCATGGAAACCCGCGCAGGCTCGCCGAAACCCACGTCTTCTGGTTGCCCGAGGGCATTACCCGATCCGCACTGGAGGAGCTTCTCGGTGCCGTGGTCACGGAGCACGAGGTGCTGCGCAGTCGGCTCGACCGCGAGCGCCTGGAGCTGGTACCGCGCGCCCGGCAGTCCCTCCGTTTGGTCGAGATCCTCACGGAGGATCCATCTGACGCGGCCGGCGCCGAGATTGGCCGTGCGGTGGATCGACTCGATCCCGAACAGGGCTGGATGCTTTCGGCGGTGTGGCTGCACCCCGAAGGCGGTCCCGGAGTTCTCATCCTCGCGGTGCATCATCTCGCCGCCGACCCCACTTCCTGGCGAGTCATCATGCAGGAGCTGGAATCTCGATGGCAGTCGCTGGTAGCAGGCGCTGTGCCGCCCGAGACCCAGGCCGGCAGCGGCTACCGCCGGTGGGCCAATTCGTTGGCCGCCGAGGCTCGGGACGTGGGCAGCCTGCCGTTCTGGATCGCCCAGCTCGACGGTGAGGATCCCGAAATTGGCTCGCGCCGCATAGATCCGGAAATCGATAGGGAAGCCGAGCTGGCAGTCACTGTCGAGTCCGCGCCGGCCGATGTCAGCACGGTACTGCTGAACTCGGGAATCCCGATGGAGCAACTGCTGGTGGCTGCAGCCGCACGCACCGTGGCCCAGTGGCGCCGCCGCCGCGGACAAGCCGCGGTCGAGACGCTGCTGGCGGTACAGGTGCCCGGGCGGGGCGACACGACTGCCGAAACCGTGGGTCTGCTCGGTACGGCGTATCCGCTGCGCGTTGGTGGCACCGATCCTCTGGGAATCGGGCCACGCGGTTTGGTGGAGCGGGTTGCGCGGCAGCACAGCGCGATGCCGGGGCGGACCATCGACTACGGGCTGTTGCGATACCTCCGTGCCGATACCAGCGCGGTGCTGCGGCAATACCGCGATCCACAGATCCTGTTGAACTACCTCGGGCACGATCGCGGATTCGAGGGTGACCTCCTGCGTCGCGACGGATTGCTTTCGGTATCGGGTTCACCTGTGCCCGAGCCCGATTCGGCGGTACGCCACGAGCTCACCATCGCGGTGCTGATCATGGAGACCACCGAGGGGCCGTCCATCGGAACGCTGTGGCGGGCGATCCCTGAGGTGCTCGATCGCTCGGAGGTTGCGGAGCTGCAATCGATTTGGCACGAACAGCTGGGGATTCTGGCGAAGGAGCTATGGTGACGTCCACATTGGCAGTGATAGGCGCGGGCGCCAAGGCGGTGGCGGTTGCCGCGAAGGCGGCCGTGTTGCGTGAATGCGGTGTCGACGTACCCGATGTGGTGGCGATCGAACGTCAGCAGGTCGGTGCGAACTGGCAGGCGTGTGGCGGCTGGACGGATGGACAGCACCGGCTGGGGACGAGCCCCGAAAAGGACGTGGGTTTCCCGTACCGGTCCGCCGTGGTCCCGGGGCGCAACGCCGAGATCGATGCCCGGATGATGCGTCTGAGCTGGCAGTCCTATCTCATCGCCACCGGCCAGTTCGCCGAGTGGGTTGACCGCGATAAGCCCGCGCCGACGCACAAGCGCTGGGCTGACTACCTGACGTGGGTGGCCAATACGGTCGACATGAAGGTGGTTCAGGGCGAGGTAACCGGCCTGTCCATCGATGACGACAGATGGGTGGTGGGTACTAACGACTGTTCCATCGCCGCGGACGCGGTGATGGTGACGGGGCCCGGACAGCCGGAACGTTCGGTACTGCCCGAGCATCCGAATGTCCTGTCGATCGCCGAATTCTGGCGTCGCTGTGCCGGCTCAACACGTCTCACCGCCGAACGCGTCGCCGTGATCGGCGGGGGCGAGACAGCCGCCTCAGTGCTCAACGAGCTTTTCGGACATCGAGTTTCGACGATCACCGTCATCTCTCCCGGGGTCACACTGTTTACCCGCGGTGAAGGGTATTTCGAGAACGCACTGTTCAGCGATCCGACCGGGTGGCTGCACCACACCATGGAGGAACGACGCGACGCGTTGAACCGTACCGATCGCGGAGTGTTCTCGGCCCGTGTCCAGGAGTCGCTGCTGGCTGACGACCGTATCCGCCATCTGCGCGGACGCGTCGCCCATGCCGTCGCCCTGGAAGATCGGATCAGGTTGACGCTGCGCAGCGACCGTGCGGGGGAGCCTTCCGAGACCGTTCATGGCTTCGATCTGGTCATCGACGGCGCGGGGGCCGACGCGCTGTGGTTCTTGCCGCTGTTCGACCAGAGTGCCCTCGATCTCATGGAGCTCAAGCTGGGTGCCCCCGTGGACGGAAACGTGTTGCAGGAATCTCTCGGCCATGACTTGTCGGTCAACGGCCTGACTCCCAAGCTCATCCTTCCGACGCTCTCGGGTCTGACCCAGGGCCCGGGGTTCCCCAATCTCAGCTGTCTCGGATTGCTGTCCGATCGAGTGCTCGGTGGGCACAGCAGCACCGAGTCGGCGCGTCGCGAAAGGAAAACAATTGAGTACCAACCCATTTGATGACGAGAGTGGCGCCTTCTACGTACTGGTCAACGACGAGGAGCAGCACAGTCTGTGGCCGACGGCCATCGGGGTCCCGGCGCAGTGGCGTGTGGCCTTTGGCGAGGCCTCGCGTGCGGACTGTGTGGAATACGTCGAGGCCCATTGGACCGATATGCGCCCCAAGAGCCTGCGCGACGCGATGGCGGGCGGCTAGCGGCAGCTGGTAGGAAGATCTGGTGGGCCCCGATAGCTTCAGCACCGGCCAACCCGATCACACCGCCGTGCGCACCGCACTCTGGCGGGCCTTGCATGTGGAACTGGATCCGCCGCCGCATGTGCTGACCGATCGGATCGGCCTGCACCTGGTGGCACCGCCGGAGGATTGGCGCGGGCGCCCCGACATGGACCCGCGGGGTTCCACGGTGTCCCGATTGGGCATGGTGGCGCGGGCTCGTTTCGTCGAGGATCTCGTTGAGCAGCGGGTGGCAGAGGGCTTAGCGCAATATGTCATCCTGGGGGCCGGGCTGGACACCTTCGTACAGCGCCATCCCGAAGCGGGGGAGCGGCTCACCGTTTTCGAGGTGGACCAGCCCGACACTCAAGCGTGGAAACGAAATCGGCTGACCGAGCTGGGATTCGAGATTCCTGACTGGCTGAGGCTGGTTCCAGTTGACTTCGAGATGGGCGGGTCCTGGCGAGATCAATTGCTGATCGCGGGGTTCGACCCCGGCAAACCTGCGGTGGTGGCATCCACGGGCGTCAGTATGTATCTGAGTTGCGATGCCATTGTCGGGACACTGCGCCAGTGTGCCTTGCTGGCACCGGGTTCGGCATTGGCCATGACGTTCCTGCTGCCGTTGGAGCTGCTCGAAGCGGGGGAGCGCCCGATCAGGCAGATGATCATGACCAAGGCGGCCGAATCCGGCACGCCGTGGGTGAGCTTCTTCTCTCCGGACCAGCTACTCTCCCTGGCGCACGACTGCGGTTTCGCCGACGCGTCGTACGTGTCCGGGCGCGAACTGATCGACCGCTATGTGCCCGGCACCGGGTTATCTGCCGAGGAGTTTCTGGTGGCCACCACCTAGTTGGCGGCCGCGGCGATCCGCCACCCGGAGGTGGACTCCTGCTGGCGCCAGAACTCTGCGAAACGTCCTCCCAGAGCACTGAGTTCAGCGATCGAACCCTGCTCCACGATGCGGCCCTCGTCGATGAACAGCACATGATCCGCGTTGCGGATGGCACTGAGCCGGTGGGCGATCATCACCCGGGTGCGAAGACGCGGATCATTCCCGATGGCCTCGGTGACCGCGGTTTCATTCTCGGTGTCCAGGGCACTGGTGGCTTCGTCGATGAGCAGGACGGGGGCGGGCTTCACGAGCGCGCGGGCAATGCTGACCCGTTGGCGTTCACCACCGGACAATGCCGTGCCGGCCTCGCCGACACGAGACTGCTCGGCGTCGGGCAGGCGCTCGATGATCTCGTCGACCCGAGCCAGTGCCATGGCCCGGCGCGCCTCCACGTCTGTCGCCGTGGGATGTCCGACGAGAACATTGTCGCGGATCGGCCCATCGAACAGATAGGGATGCTGGAACACCATGCTCACCAGAGCCCGGCGGGCGGCGGTGTCCAATGTCGCGACATCGGTTCCGTCGACCAGGATTTGGCCGCTCTCTGGCTGCTGCAGCCCGGCGATAAGCGAGAGTATGGTGCTCTTCCCGGACCCGGATGGTCCAACGATCGCAGTCGTGGTTCCCGGTTCCAGCGTGAAGTCAACGCCCTTAAGTACGTGTTCCCGAGCGCCGTCATAGCGGAAGTCGACCCCGCGGAATTCGATACGTGGGGCCGGGGTATCGGCGGATGCGACGGCATCCCCAGGCTGGTCGGCGGCCTCGGTGGTGATGATCGTGTGGAGGCGTTCGAACACGCCGCGTGAGTTTTCGACGGCACCGGCCAGGCCCGCCAGCACGGTGAACGGTTCCAGGAAGCGCACCACGACCACCATGAGCGCGACCGCCTCGGGGGCCCCGATCTCACCGCGTAGCGCCAGCACCGTGGCGGTGCCTGCCAACAGGATCAGGGCGATCTGGCTGACGATGGTGAACAGCAGCTGGCCGGGGATCTGGAACAGCAAGAGCCGCATGGTTGCACCGCGCGCGACGGCCACTGCTTCGCCGGCCTGGCTGCGGGCAGGACTGACGCGACGGCTCGCCCGCAGTGCGGCCTGGGTGCGTGCGAACTCCAGGATCCGTTCGGTAAGGGCGCTGTGCGCCTTGGCATCCGCTTCATCGGCGGCCCGCACGACGCGGATACTGGCCAGCAACGCACCGAGCAGCAGCGGCAGGGTGATGGCGGCCGCGACACCCAGTTTCCAGGAGATGAAGAACAGTCCGAGGGTGATGGCTGCCGGCAGTAATACCGCGCCCACCAGTGGCGTGAGGAGGTTGGCGATGAACCCGACGAGGTCCGGGCCTCCGGACGAGATCGCCTGGCGCGCCATCGCGGTGCGATCCGCGGTGAACCATCCCAGTGGGATATGGGTGAGTCGATCGGCCACACGGTGCTGAGAGTCGTTCAGCAGGGCGAATCCGATGCGGTAGCCGATGCGGGCCTGCACGGTGTCCACGATCCATCCCGCCACGGTGACCGCGGTCAGCACACCGAGCCATGGCAGCGCGGTGGAAGGGGTGCTCCCGAAAAGGGCACCGAGCAGCGGCACCAACAGCAGACAGCCCGCCGCGCGCAGGGCGACGGACAGCACCGACAGCACGGCATAGGCGTAGAGCGGGCCGCGATGCCCGGGCGGAATCAGTCGAATCAGGTTGGAAAGCATCAGATGTTCTCCCCGGCGAGTACCGTCGACGGCTCGTGAAGGCGGCCCTCCCAGAGCCTTTGGTACCTGCCCTCGGTGGCCAGCAGCTCGGTGTGGGTGCCGGTTTCCACGACGTGGCCCTGGTCCAGGACCACGATCTGGTCGGCATCGGCGATGGTGTGCAGTCGGTGTGCGATGACCAGCACGGTCCGATTGTGAACCAGCCTGCCGAGTGCCTGCTGCACCAAGTATTCCGATTCGGGATCGGCGAATGCGGTGGCCTCGTCCAGGATCAGGATGGGGGTGTCAGCCAGGAGGGCGCGGGCGATGGTGAGTCGCTGCTTCTCGCCCCCGGACAGCTGAGTGTTGGTATCCAGGACCGTGTCATAACCATTGGGGAGACGCAGGATTCGCTCGTGGATCTGCGCGTCGCGGGCCGCCGCCACAATGTCGGTGTCGGTGGCCTCGGGCCGGGCAAGTGCGATGTTCTCGCGGACGGTGCCCGCCACCAGCTGCACATCCTGGAAAACGAACCCGACCTTGGTGTACAGCGCGTCAGCCGAGAGGGCGCGGATGTCTGTGCCGTTGATGCGAATGGCGCCGTTATCGACGTCGTGGAACCGCGCCAGCAGGGATGCGAGCGTCGACTTTCCGGACCCGGACGGGCCGACGAGGGCCGTGACCGTTCCGGGCCGCAGCGTCAGGGTGACGTCGTGGATGACGGGCGCTCCCGGCCGGTACCCGAAGGTCACCGCGTCGAAGGACACGGAGGTCTCGCCGGAACGGCCCTCGGAGGCCTGCTCGGTCAGTTCGGCCTCGCTGAGGGCAACCGCGATATGCCGTGCCGCCTCCACGCCGCCGCGAATACCGCCGAGACCGTAGGCGATTCCCAGCAGGCGGGTGCCAAAGGTGGTGCCGAGCATCAGGAATGGCAGCAGGGTGATGGGTTCCATGGTCCCGGCAACGACGAACAACGTGCCGGCCGCTGCGATGAGCCAGAGGAAGGTTGTCGGCCGAGTCGCCAGATCCATGAAGGTCTTCTTCCCGATGAAGGGCCGCTGCCATTCGTTGAGGAAGGAGAGGTATCCATCCAGCTTGCGCTTGAATGAGGACGCCGCTGCGCCACCGAAAATTCGGATCACCGGCTGGCCTTCAAGATAGGCGGCTGATTCTCCGCTCATCCGTTCGCTCCAGCGAGAGGCCTCGATGATTTTCGGGCCGCTCTGGAACATCATGGTCGCCGTCGTGACGATGTGGACCAGGATGGGGATCAGAAGCACGAGTGCCAAGCGCCAGTCGACGACAAATAGGTAGATGAGCACAGCGACCGGTCCGACGACGGCGGCCACGGCATCGGGGATCGCGTGGGTGATCAAGTAGTGCAGCGACAGGGTGTCGTCCTGAATGAGCTTCTTGACCGATCCGGAACCACGCTGCGTGAACCACCCCAACGGAACCCGGGATAGTTTGGCCAGGAGCCGTCGCCGAATACCGGCGCTGAACCGTATGTCGACGACATGCAGCCAGAGAGTCAGGGCCGCGCCCAGGGCGGCACCCAGAACCAGCAGCGTCAGGAAGATCGTTCCGGTGTGCCACAAGCGGGATTCGTCGGCACCGGCGAGCAGTAATCGTGTCAGCTCCACGAGAACCACGAAGGGTGCCAGCTCGATCATGGTGATGACCGCCTGCAGCACACCGCTCGCGATCATCTGCTTCTTGACCGGTGCCAGCAGTTCCCCGGCGGCCTGCGAACGCCATCGGCCTTGGGGGACTACGGGTACCGCGGGGGTTACCGGCGTGTCGGCGGCGGACCTGGCCCCGGAAAGATCCGGTGCAGCGGTCTTCGGCGCCGGTGCCTGATGTGTGTCAGTGTCTCCGCGGCGGCTTCCCATCGCGCGACCGAAGGTCCAATACGCCGCGGCGTGCACGTCGGCCTTCGGGAATCCGAACTGCTCCTTGAGGCGCTTGCGGAGATGCTTGAGCGAGCCTGCCTCCGGACCGGCCCACGCGTACCAGTTGGACCAATCGCGAATCTCGATGGCTGCGGCCAGCGAGGTCTCGTCCGCCCGGTCCACCCAATGCAGCTGTCGCCGTGGATGATCCCGCAGGGGAATAAGCTCATCGTTGGGGTCGTGACGTTCCAGGTATACCTCGACGTCCACGTCGGCGGGCAAGGCAGCCAGGATTGAGTTGATCGCCGGGATGGACGCGGTATCGCCGATGAGGAGGAATCCGGCCGGGAGATCCTCGGGGATCTCGAAACGTGAGGAACCGAAGGACACCACCGGAATCGTCATACCGGGTTGCGCCGCTGTCGCCCACTGACAGGCGGGACCGGCGGGCTCGTGGATCACGACGTCGATCGCGAACTCACCCGCATCGGCATCCGTCGAAACGATCGTGTACGCCCGCTGATGTTCGGTGGCGTTGCCTGCCGGGTCGGGAAACCAGAATCGGAGCCACTCGGTGGGGGCGTGCAAGAGGTCGTCGAAGAGTGTCGGCGCCGACATGGTGACGCGCACGCAATTCGGCGCGACCTGTGCGGTGCCGACCACAGTGGCTAGGTGATCGCGCGCCCCGAGTCCGCGCAGCACCGCACCCTGGAAGCCTCTACCCATGCTGATGTGACCTTTGTTTGTGCTCGATGTGGCTCCGGCTGACACATCCGGGCCATTACTTAGCCCATCCTAACCTAAGCGGCGCTGACGGGTCAGGCACGAAGGGCGGCGCCGTCCGGCGGGGCTGTTCCGGCCTCGTCGGAATCTGCGCAGGGGATGTCCGTTCCGGCGATCGAGGCTCCGGCCGTCTCGATAAGGAACGGTAGGGCGCACAATCCGACGACACAGGCCAGCATGAGATAAGCGGCGGGGAACAGATCCCATCCGGTCCTGTCCACCATGAGGTCGTTCACCAGAGGCGCGGTGCCGCCGAACGCGGCGGTGGACAAGTTGTAAGAGATCGCGAATCCCGCATAGCGCACGTGGGTGGGAAACATACACGGGAAGGTCGCGGTAATGGTGGACAGCTGCGGTATGTACAGCAATCCGAGAGTGGCGAAACCCACTATCGCCCAACCGAATCCCTGCCCCATGAGCCAGAACATCGGCAGTGAGAACAGCAGTAGACCGGTCAACGAGAATGCCCACATGGGTTTGCGTCCCACGCGATCCGACAGTGCTCCGCAGAAGGGCAGGAATGCCATCATGGCGACCTCGCCGATGAGGATGACGATCTGGCCCTGCGTTTCGGTCATGCCGAGCCGCGTCTTCAGGTAGGTCGGCTGGTAGCTAAGCAGGGTGTAGTTGGTGATGTTCAGCGCGATCACCAGCAGCATCATCACGATCATGGGTCGCTTGTAGTCGCGCACCAGATCTCTGAGCCGTTCGAACGCATTCCCCTGACCCTCCGGCTCCTGTTCCTGCATCTCTTTGAACAAGGGCGGGTCATCCAGGCGGCTCCGTAGATACCAGCCGATAAGACCCATCGGAAGTGCGACGAGGAATGGAATACGCCAGCCCCAGGAGTGCATAGCTTCGGCGCTCAGGCTGGCATCGAGGATCAGGACGAAGGCGGCGCCGGTGACAAAGCCGCCCAAGGTGCCGAACTCGAGGAATGAACCGTACTTGCCGCGCTTCTTATCGGGCGCGAACTCGGCCATGAATGTTGCCGCACCGCCGTATTCGCCGCCGGTGGAGAAACCTTGCACCACGCGCAGCAGAATCAACAACGCGGGCGCGGCCGCTCCGATGGTCGCCCACGTCGGCAACACGCCAATGAGTGTGGTGGACAACGCCATCAGCACGATGGTGATGGCCATGACGCTCTTGCGGCCCAATCTGTCGCCAAGTGGTCCCCAGATCATTCCGCCGAGAGGACGCAGCAGGAATGAGATCGCGTATCCCAGCATCGTGAACGCGGTGCCCAGGGTGGGGAAGAAGGCCTGTGTCAGGAAGATGGTCGTGGCGGCGTAGACGCCATAGTCGTACCACTCGGTGGCGTTGCCCATCGCCGATGCCGCGATGGCCCGGTGCAGGATCCGCCGGCCCTCGGGTGACTGGAAGTCCGGGCCGGCGGCCGTCATCAGCGCGTGCCCGGAGATTGGCTATTCAGCGGGGTAAAGGTCCGCGCCGCGATGTACTCCGGACGCGGCTCCGACCCGGCGAAGGGCCGCTCCGGTGTGTTCTGGACCGAGTTGAACACGAGGAACACATTCGACCGCGGGTAGGGGCTGATGTTCGACCCCGACCCGTGCATGAGGTTGCAGTCGAACCACAGCGCGTCCCCCGGCTGCCCGAGGAACAGCTCGATACCGCTGGTGAGGGCGGCCTCCGCGAGGGTCTGCGTGGAGGGAACGCCAATCTCCTGCTCCACCAAAGATTTCCGATGGTTCTCGTGCGGGGTCGTGCCGACGCACGGGTAGAAGGTGCGATGCGTACCCGGCATGACCTGCAGCGTCCCGTTGTAGGCGACGTTGACGGTCAACGCGATCGAGCAGGACACGGTGCGCATCTGGGGGAGCCCGTCCTCGGTGTGCCAGGTCTCGAAGTCCGAATGCCAATAAAAGCCGCGCCCCCTGAACGCGGGCATCGCATTGATACGGGACTGATGTAGGTAGACCGGCCCGCCCAAGAGCTGCTCGGCGACGTCGAGTACCCCCGGCGAGCATGCGACGTCCATGACCACGGAGCTCAGGATGTGTGCCTCGAAGATGGATCGCACCTCCTGCGATCCGGCCTCTTTGATGATCCTGGGATCATCGCCCAGTTGTGATGGCACTCTGTCGATCTCGTTACGCAAGGTCGAGACCGTCATATCATCGACGGTGCTCGGCCGGATCAGGAATCCCTGATCCGACATCTGCGTGAGCGCCGGTGGGGCGAGCGGTCCCTGGTCCGCGGTGCCCCAGACGACAGGCTCCGTCCTGACGATGGGAGGCTGCTCGGTCTCGAGGCGGCTGGGGTAGCGATCCGTGATCGCAGGGGCGCTCATGAGAGTGCGGGCGCGGCCGGGTATGCGCCGGACTCGTCGTGGACCTCCTGCCCGGTGACAGGAGGATTGAACACGCACATCATGCGCATCTCAGTATCGGCGGAAAGTTGGTGCCGCTCATTGCCGTCGAGCAAATACATGCTGCCCGGCGCGAGCGTGAAGGCGTCGCCGTTTTCCAGGTTTGTCAGCGTGCCGGTACCGGCAGTGAGCCATACCGCTTCGATGTGGTGCCGGTAGTGGAAGACGTGCGCGGTTCCCGCGTCGATGGTGGTCTCGTGGAAGGAGAACCCGACTCCGTCATCCGCCAGCACGATCCGTTTGCTATGCCAGCCTTCGCCGCTGACGTCGCGTTCGGTACCCGTAATCTGTTGGGTAGTACGGACGATCACAGTAATTCCTCTCTTGTTGGATTCGGCTTCTAGGCGGACTCGGCGATGGATTCACGCAGGGTGGCAATGCCGATATCAAGCTGCTCGTCGGTTGTGGTCAGCGCGGGCAGCAGTTTGACGACCTCGTCCTTGGGGCCGGAGGTCTCCACGAGCAGGCCGCGCCGGAACGCGGCCTTGCTGACGCGCGAGCCCCGCTCGGTGTCGGCGAATGCGATGCCCTGGACCATGCCGCGGCCACGCACGGTCACCGAATCGTCATCGGCCACCAATGCGGACAGCTCGGTATGGAGGCGGTCGCCCTTACGGCGCACGTCCTCGCTGAACGTGCCATCGCGCCAATACTTTTGCAGTGTCGCGGTGGCTGTCACGAAGGCCGGGTTGTTTCCGCGGAAGGTGCCGTTGTGCTCACCCGGGGCCCACTGATCCAGATCGGGACGGATCAGTGTCAGCGCCATCGGCAGGCCGTATCCGCTGATCGACTTGGACAACGTCACGATATCGGGACGGATTCCCGCGTCTTCGAAAGAGAAGAAGGCGCCAGTACGGCCGCAACCCATTTGGACGTCGTCGACGATCAGGATGATCTCGCGCTTGCGGCACAGATCTGACAGTGCGCGCAGCCATTCGGCGCGGGCGACGTTGACCCCGCCCTCACCCTGCACGGTCTCGACGATCACCGCGGCGGGCTTGTTGAGACCGCCGCCTTCGTCGTCGAGGACCTTCTCGAACCATTGGAAATCCTCGGTGACTCCGCCGAAGTAGTTGTCGTACGGCATCGGGGTGGAGTGCACAAGGGGCACACCCGCACCGGCGCGCTTCATCGAATTACCGGTCACAGCCAGCGATCCCAGTGTCATTCCATGAAATGCGTTGGTGAAGCTGATGATCGACTCGCGCCCCGTGATATTTCGTGCCAGCTTGAGTGCGGCCTCCACGGCATTGGTCCCGGTGGGCCCGGGGAACTGCACCTTGTAGTCCATACCGCGTGGTTGCAGGATGGTCCCCTCGAATTCCTCGAGGAACTGCTGTTTGGCGACCGTGGCCATGTCCAGGCCGTGGACTATGCCATCGGTCGTCAGGTAGTCGATGAGGGCCGTCTTGAGATCCGGGTTGTTATGCCCATAGTTGAGTGCGCCCGCACCGGCGAAGAAGTCGAGGTAACGCTCACCGGTGGTGTCGGTCAACCACGATCCGGAGGCAGAGGCGAAGGTGGTGGGCCAACTCCGGCAATAACTTCGCACCTCGGATTCACGTTCGTTGATGACCCTCGGTAGCCCGGCTTCCTGAGCGGGCAAAGTGGCGGTCATTTCTGTATCCCCTTTCGGCCCAGTGCCTTTAGGCACTGTTACTGGGCGCTTTATGTAGGTCGTGCGGAGTGAGTCGCAGCAGCGGCTCTGCCTCATGTGCATCGGGAAACAGATCCACGCCGAATCCAGCGGATTCGGTGAGTTCCATATCCCGCCGGCGGGCAAATCCGGCGAATAGTGCACGTGAAGCGGTATTTGACCGTGTAACAGTGGTTTCCATAACCAGGGGCTCGCCCTGCAACGTCGCGAGAGAGTCTGCGAGCCAGGCCAGCATGCTGGCGGCCAGACCCTTTCCGCGGTACGCCTCGTCGACTCCGACCTGCCAGATCATCAGTGATCCAGAGGGTCTGAGGTATCCGGTCACGAATCCGACGGGTTTTCCCTCGACGCGTGCGACGGCGGCGGTGGAGGGAAAGTCAGTGCACCACAACAGGTATGCATAAGAAGAGTTGACGTCCAGCACGCCGGAGTCGCGTGCGATGCGCCACATGTGACGCGCGTCCGACTGCGTCGGGTGGCTCATAGACCACACAGGGGTGCAACGTTTTTCAGCCTGCAATTCAGTATCGACCACTAAAAATCACCATCACCACAACATGTTTCGTATCAACTTGGGTTTCGTATCGGCTTTCGTACCGTCCGACCGTAACCACATCGGCACCCGGATGGCCAGGACCGGCGGTGGCGATCCGGGTCAAGTCACGCCGTTTGCCGAGGGTATCCGCCTGTTGTGACCCTCGTCACATTATTGCGTGACGATGAGAACTTGACGGGATCTTGACGAATGTGCATCGAGGTTGCCGGGCAACATTCAGCCATTGCTACTGAAGCAGCGCTCCCAGCGGTCGGGATCGGCGAGCATCTCGCCGGGGGGAGTGGCCCAGCATGCGGCCACCAGGTCGTAACCGTGGTGAATGAGTGCGGCATGCGCCGGCCAGTACGACTGCAGCCATCCGGGTTCGTTGTGTGCGCTGTCCACGCCGGCCCGAATGGCGCCCTCGAGTTCGAAGGACAGGTCTCGGGCCTCTGCGTATGCGGCGTCGTGAGCGGGCTGCACCCGGGCGCTCGCGACCAGCGCCAGCGCCGCTCGCCGGATCCGGGCCTCGGTGAATGCGAAGGTCTGACGATGGGCATGAGGCGCGATCAGGTGCATCGACGCCATGGCGACGGCGACGCCGACCAATGTCTCCGCCAGGCGATCGCGCACGATTGATGTGACGGATCCCTGCAGGGTGACCACGCCCGCCGACAGCAGCGCGATGGGCGTCACGAACATGACGGCGACGGCGTAGTTGCGCGGCAGGAACAGCTCGGTGCAGAACTGCAACGTCGCGATGGCGGCGATGAGCGCGTACCCGGTGAGGGACAGCTGGTACAGCACCGCGAAGAGAACAAGCCCGATCACTGTTCCGGCGAAGCGCTGGAGTCCGCGCACCGTTCCGTGCAGCCGATCGGGACCGAGATGGACGATCACGAGGGCGCTCAGGATCGCCCATTGCGGCCGTGTCAGCCCGATCGCCGCACTGATGGCTCCGGCACCGAGGCAGGCGATGCCGACGCGTCCGGCGGTGATGGTGGCGTGCGAACGGAACCGCACCGAACGGCGCAGCCGATACCAGATGCTGGGGCGAACCACCAGGACGTGGTCGCCCGGGATGACGTGATCAAGCACCATCTTGGCGCCGACAGCGGTTTCGGTGAACCGGCGATGGGTATCGAGCATCGTTGTCACCAGGGGTGAATCTGACTGCGTGGAGTATCCCGCGTCGTGCAGCGCGGTCCATGCCGAGGAGATCGCCAGTCCTGCGGCGTGGCGTGCGTCGACCGTCGCGTTGCCTGGCTGGGCATACCCGTCGACTGCTTCGACTGCCCGCTGTACCGCGACGCGTTCGGGCTTGTGGCGATCGATCGCGGCGCCCGCCATCGAAACGATGACCGCCGCGACCGCTCCCAAGCTCGCGCAGGCGAGAATCCGAAATGGGTCAACGCCCCATTCCGTAGCGCCGAGTGCACCACCGCATACCAGGACGAAGAACAGTGCGCCCGGAGGGCCGAGCCGCAGGGCGTCCACCGTGTAGACGACCGGGACCGCGACCGCTGTCAGGGTGAGGATGATTGCCACCTTGTTGGCGACACCGCCGGGGGCATGGGCCCCGACGAGGGCGCCGAGCGTCGCGACGAGCAGCAGCGCGATACCTGCGGTGGCTACCACGGCGGCGCGCACCCGGTAGGGGCGCCCTTCGCCGTAGAGAACGGCGAAGGCCCCGTAGGTCACATAAAGCGCCGCATTCGGGTATCCAGCGGCGACAACGAGCGCCCCGGGAATGGCGACGGCGGCGCCGGCGCGCAGTCCGATGCTCCACCGCCGACCCGCCGGTGGGGCGGAGAACAAGATGGAGCGGGCCCGGGCGATCTGCGGAAGCGGATCCGGCGATTCAGGCGCGGGCGGGGTCACACGTCATTTCATACCGTGCCGCTGCCGGTAGGCGCGTTGTTTACAGGCAGGGGAGCAGTAGCGCTGTGGCCGTCCCTTCCCGTGGGTGATCAGTTCGGAGTCGCAAAACCGGCAACGTCCGCGCAGTTCGGCGGCTATTTCGTCACGCGCGGGAGAGGATTCGTCACAGGCGCCGCGTGCTGCGGACACCAGATTCGTGCCGGCGGCCCGGCCGCGGGGGGTGCGGATGCGGAGCTCCCCATCGAGGTAGGGGCAATCGACGATGTCCTCGTTCTGGCACGACAGCAGGTGGTTGAGGTAGTCGCGTGCGCGATGGAGCTGCTCGATGCGGGCGGAGATGTCCGCGACCTGCTCGGTGACCGCGCTGCGCCAGGTATCGGGTTGTGCCGAATGTGATGTCACGGCGGCGGCCTGGCGCAGCGGCATCATTCCGGTGATGCAGCACAGGTACGCGATGCCGATGCGACGCAGATCTCGCTCGGTGTAGGTGCGGCGGCCGCTGTGCTGTGTCGGCGAATTCAGGACGCCCTGCTTCTCCCACCATCGCAGGGTCGACGGGGTCAGGCCGTAGAGGGCGGCCGCCTCGCCGATGTTCACCGTGGGTTCCGTGGGGGCGGGTCTTGACATCAAGCTCACTTCACCATTGAAACTTAGGTAACCCTAACTTGCAAGGAGTATCTATGGCCGAGGGTGTGGCGGCCTAGGGGCGCCTACTAGCCCACGAGTGACCGGCCGAGATAGGCGCCCTCGGCGGTGCCCGGCGGCATGACGAAGACGGCGGATCCGACCGCGGTGTTCCACTGATTGAACTCGTCCCGTTCGGCCAGCCGTCGTTGTACCGGGACGAACTGCGTGGCGATATCGCGTTGGTATGCGGCGAAAATCAGACCGGAGTTCGACGATGTTCCCGGTAACGGTGCGTCGTCGAAGTTGTACGGACGGCGCAGGAATTTCTCGTGCGGATTGCGGTGGCGGGCTAGCGCGATATGCGCGGTCGCCGGGATGACCGGGATACCGCCGCGGGTCATCTCGAGGTCGGGTTCGTCGGACTCCTTCTCGCCCGTCAGCGGCGCGCCGTTGTCCGTTCTTCTGCCCATCACCAGGTCGCGGAGCTTGGTGTCCAGCTGGTCCCATCCGTCCAGATCCATCGTGATCCGGCGGAGGACCAGAAGCGTTCCGCCCCTGAGCCACTCATGATCTTCACCCTGGTGCCACAACAGGCTGTCGAGCTCGGGCAAGCTGGGGTTCACCGTCCCATCGACCTGTCCCATGAGATTGCGCATGGTGCCTCCCGAGGGATCTTCCGCACGCGGCGTGCGAAATCCGGTCTGGCGCCACCGTTCGGTGGCCAGGGAGCGCACATTCTTGAGGAGAACTCGGGCAGCATGCGCCACCACGAGCATGTCGTCGGCGCATATCTGCAGTAGGAGATCGCCTCCGCACCAGCGCTTATCGAGTTTGTCAGTGGAGAATGCCGGGAAGTCGCGTGCCGAGGCCGGGCATTTGTCGGCCAGGCCCGTCTTGGTGAACGCCGACGGCCCCAGGCCCGCCGTGATCGTCAATCGTGCTGTGGTCGTGGCCAATTCCGGCTCGGTGTCGGCGAGTGCGGGCAGGCCTTGAGTTAGCCTGGCGGCGTCGGTGGTCCACAGACGCAGGATGGACCGCAGGTTTTCGCGGGCGACGCGTTCATCTGTGCTGCTGCCGGGTAGCAGATCCAGTGCGAGGAACAGCGCGTGTGACTGCGGTGCGGTGGTGATCCCCGCCTGGTGCTCGCCGTAGAAAGGTTCGACAGCGGGAACGCCTTGCGGTCGCGCCGCTTGCGATTGCGCCGACCACGCCGACAGTCCGGCGCCCGCAGTGAGGGCGGCCGCGGCACCGCCGCCGACAATGAGTCCCCGTCGGGACAAAGAACGACGCGTCATGCTCAGGGCTGGTAGTTCTCGTTGCCGCCTGCGAAGTCGCGGATCTGGGCGGTGAGGGGCTTGGTCGAGCCGTCCTGGAAGGCCAGCGTGATGACGACGTCCTGACCTGGGCGCAGGGGAGTGGTCAGCCCCATGAGCATGACGTGATCGCCGCCCGGGGACAGCTTGTGCTCACCGTTGGCGGGAATGACGACCCCGCCCTCCTTGGGGCGCATGAGTCCGCCGGGAGTCACCTCGTGGAGCTCGACCGACGTCGCGGCCGGTGAGGTGGCGGACACAATGCGTGCCTCGCTGGAGCCGTCGTTGTGCACGGTGCCGAATACCGAAGTCATGGAGCCGTCAGGGGCGGACTTGGCCCATTGATCGGTGATGGTGACCTCGGAAGCCTGCTCGGCAGGAGTGGATTCATGCGCCGAACAACCGGCGAGCAATGACAGCGCGACAGCTGCCGGGATGACGATCTTCACGTTCAGCTAGTCGTGTGGATCGTGACGAAAGTTCCGGCTGGACGGCATTCGACTCAGGCTCAGCTCCGTGAAGAGCTTCTCGGTGGCGGACGTGGCGGCCTCGACATCGCCGGCGATGACACCCTCGACGAGCGTGGTGTGTTCGTTCTCGAACGAGCACTCCGCGCCGATCGGGTTTCCGCGCATGTAGTGGTCCATCAAACCGAGCAGCGAGTCATAAAGTTCCAGGTAAAGGGCATTATGACTCGCCGCGACCACTGCTCGGTGGACGGCGATGTCGGTGGCGATGGCGTCCTCGACATTCTGGGGTGCGACATGCCGGGGCGCCCACAGCTCGTTGCGCCGCTGCAACAGGGCGCGCAGCTGCTCGATGTCATCCTCGTCACGTCGCTGCGCGGCGAGCCCGGCGGCGGTCACTTCGAGGGTCTGCCGCAGCTCGATCAGATCGCGGTCGTTGGCGGCGGCGAAGTAGTCGGCGATGGCCGAGCCACTGCCGCCGACGGAGAGCACGTAGGTGCCGGAGCCCTGACGCCGTTCCAGCATTCCGGCGTGTACCAGGGCCTGGACGGCCTCTCTAATTGTGTTGCGGGAGGTTCCGGTGAGCTCGCACAATTCAGGTTCAGTGGGGATGCGTGCACCGATGGCCCAGCGTCCCGACTGAATCTCCTCGCGGAGTTGCTCGGTGACCTGGCCAATCAGTGTTTGGCGACGGACCGGCTGCATGACGGCTCATCGTAGCGTGCGGCGGAAATCACCTTGAAGATATTCATCCATTCATCCTATGATTTGCCGGGGCTTAGAGGAGGATGAATGTTGACCGCGACCGCGCAGGACACCGGAACCGCTACGCACGATTCGATGCGGGCCGTATCGGCAGCCGCGTTGCGCCGTGGGCGCCTCATGGTGCTGGTCGCGATCCTGCTGTTCGCGTTGTGCCTTCGTTCCGCGGTCACCTCGCTGACCCCGCTGCTGACTCAGATCTCTCACGAGGTCGGGTTCGGTTCCGCGGTGATCGGCGTGTTCGGGATGCTGCCGACGGCCATGTTCGCCGTCGCCGGGCTGGTGACACCCGCACTCACCGAGCGATTCGGTCTGGAGCGCACGACGCTGGCCGCGGTGGTGGCCACTGTTATCGGTATGGCGGCCCGGCCCGCGATGAACTCAACCGGCGGGCTGCTGGTGCTGTCCTGCGTGGCGCTGCTCGGTATGGGCATTGGCAACGTGGTGATCCCACCGTTGGTCAAGCGGTACTTCTCGCATCGCGTCGCGCTGATGAGCGCTTCCTACCTCACGGTGTTGCAGATCGGTACCACGGTTCCTGCGCTGACGGCGGTGCCGCTGGCCGATGCCTACGGATGGCGATTCTCGCTGGCGGCGTGGGTGCTTGTTCCGATCGCCGCGCTATTGCCGTGGATCGGTGTGATCATCGCGCGCCGCGGCCATGATGTTGTCGACCATTCGGCCGAGCCGCATGCGGATTCGTCTGCGGTGGGGCAGGTTTGGCGCTCACCGCTGGCATGGGGCATGGCCGGCATGTTCGGCATGACGTCCCTCGTGACGTATTCGATGTTTACCTGGATTCCGGCGATCCTGACCTCCGCTGGTGGCAGCGCCGGGTTGGGCGGCGTGATGGTGGCCGTCTTCTCGGCAGTGGGATTCGTTGGCACGCTGACCATCCCGCCGTTGGCCGCGCGCATGCGCAATCCGTTCCCGCTGGTGGTGGCGTGCCTGGTGTGCTTCCTGGTCGGGTTCGCCGGGCTGTTGTGGATGCCGATGACCGCGACGGCCGTGTGGGTGGTCGCACTGGGATTCGGTCCGTCCACCTTCCCGCTGGGATTGACGCTGGTGAATCTGCGTACCCGCACTCCGGCTGGTTCCGCGGCGTTGTCCGGCTTTACCCAGGGGGTTGGCTATGCCGTTGCGTGTTTGGGACCCTTGCTTTTTGGCGTGCTGCACGACCTGAGCGGCAGTTGGTATGCGCCGTTTGGCCTTCTGCTCGTCGCGATCACCGTGCTCGGCATCGGCGCCTTCCAGGCGTGCAAGCCGCGCATGCTGGAAGACACTTGGAGTCGCTGAGTCAAGCAGGATCAGGCTGGGTGGTGGATGAGCAGTGGCAGTACCGCGAGCGCTCCGGCCTTCCGCAGATGAGCGGCGGCAACGGTGACGGGCCATCGGGTAGACGTCGAGTCTGTGACTAGCAGCACGCACCGGCCATTGATCATGTCCCGGAGCGCGTCGTCTGTACTGATCGCATCACGCCAGTAGGCGGCTTCCTCCCCGCCGGATGAATCACGGCCAGGAGCCGTACCCACAACCGCTGGCATCACTGCGTGCGGTAGGCGACCGACCGTGGCAATGCGGTCGGTCACCGGCCGCACCGGATTGGGGGTACCGGTCAGCTGTAGCGACACCGCGATTTCGGGGCGGGCGACCCATTCGTCGCGCCATCGAGCGAGAGTGGAAACCGCGGCCTGGGCCAGGACCTCGATCGCCTCGGGCTCGCCCCCGACCGCAGCGGTGATTACCCCGCTCCACTCTGGCGCGTCGGCATGGACCAGCACGCGGCCCGGCTCGGCGAGCAGGTCCGATGGAATCTTGCCGCGTGTACCAAACTCACCGCCAGGCCACATCTTTCGGGGTTCAAGCACCGTGGAGTCGGTGCGCAGGGTGGCGGCGACCGTCTGCATGAGCTCGGCGGACGCGGGCAGTCCAAGCCCATCGGGTGTGTGACCGAGGCACACCGAGCAGTG
This sequence comes from Mycobacterium sp. D16Q16, assembly GCF_002013745.1. Taxonomy (NCBI): domain Bacteria; kingdom Bacillati; phylum Actinomycetota; class Actinomycetes; order Mycobacteriales; family Mycobacteriaceae; genus Mycobacterium; species Mycobacterium sp. D16Q16. The sequence continues at coordinate 96,868 of NZ_MAEY01000026.1, read as the reverse complement.
TCCGCACGATGCGGCCTGCGGATCGTCGAGCGATTCTGTGAGCAGCTGCATGAGGCAGCGTTCTCCACGTGTATAGGCCTTCATGATGTCGGCCTCACGGCGCCGAGTGGCAATGATGCCTTCGTAGTGTTCCGCATCGAAACGCCAAGGGCTACCGGTAGATCGCCAGCCGCCGTCGACCCGCTCCACCGCACCGTCGACGGCGAGCTGTTTGACCATGAGCTCGATTCGGGTGCGCCGAATTCCTGTCTTGGCCTCGAGTGCGTTTACCGATACCGATCCCTCACCCTCGTGTGTCTCACCGGCCAGAGCGGTGAGCACTGTGTCCATCTGCTGGGAGTCTGGAATGGAGGCGGTGGTGAAGTAGTCCCAGATACCGGCGTCGGATTCCGACGGAAGCAGCACGACTGCCGCATGGTCGATGGCACGGCCGGCGCGCCCCACCTGCTGGTAGTAGCCGACCGGTGAGGGCGGTGAGCCGATGTGGACGACGAACCCGAGGTCCGGCTTGTCGAAGCCCATCCCCAGGGCAGAGGTGGCGATCAGCGCTTTGATCCGGTTCTCACGTAGCGCGTCCTCCAGCCGGGCGCGCGTGTCCGCATCGAGTTGACCGGTGTACGCGGCGACTTTCGCCTGTGGGTGTACCGCGTGGATGGCGTTCACTAGCCGTTGCGCATCGGCGACGGTAAGTACGTAGACGATGCCCGACCCTGGTAACTCGTCCACATGCTGAGCGACCCAGGCATAGCGTGCCAGCGGCGACATCGGTGGCAACACGTTGAGCTGCAACGAGCGACGGGCCAGCGGTCCCCGGAGAACCAGGGTGGCATCGCCCAGCTGGCTGGCTACGTCATCGGTGACCCGCGCGTTCGCGGTGGCAGTGGTGGCCAGTACCGGTGTATCCGGATTCATCCGCGTGAGCACATCGGACACCCGGCGGTAGTCGGGACGAAAATCGTGCCCCCAGTCCGACACCGCGTGCGCCTCGTCGATGACCAACAGCCCCATAGAGCCTTCGAGCGCCGACAGCACCCTACGGCCAAACGACGGGTTGGCCAGCCGCTCAGGGGACACCAGAAGCACATCGATATCGCCGGCCACAAGCCGCGCCTCGATCGCACTCCAGTCGTCGAAGTTCGACGAGTTGAGCGTCGCGGCTCGCAGCCCCGCCCGAGCGGCGGCAGCGACTTGATCGCGCATCAGGGACAGCAGCGGCGAGACGATCAGTGCCGGACCGGCGCCCTCGGAACGTCGGATCGCTGTCGCGACCCAATACACCGCGGATTTACCCCAACCGGTGGCTTGCACCACCAGCACCCGAGCGGCGGGCTCCAAGAGAGCTGCCACTGCGGTCTCTTGATCTCCCCGCAGGACCGCACCGGGACCGGCCAGCGCCTCGATCACTTTTCGGGCCTGATCTGCCCTGGCGCCATTCAGCTGGCCCATGACTCACGTCCCCCTCGCGTCCGACTACCGGTTGAACGCAACCTACAAGGCCGCTCCGACTTCTCGCGGTGGGGTGGGTTCGCTCCTGCTACTTGTCCCGTCCGCCCGGTGGGTCGTCGAGCATGGGAGTGTGCGCTATCACCGGGTAGGCGCCGGTGTATCCGATGCGCTCACGCGCGAGCTCCAGGACGCGGCCACGGCAGAGATACCACCCCGCGGTGAGCACGGGGATGAGTACCGCGATCGCGATCAGGTTCCACGCGTTCTCGTAACACATCAGCACCACCACGGCTGCCAGGAACGCCAGCGTCAGGTACCCGGTGTACGGCGCTCCGGGCATCCGGAAACTGCCCCGCCGCAGGATGCCTCGCTGCGACCACCGGTACAGCTGGATCTGGCAGATCACGATGGTGGCCCATGACGAGATGATTCCCAGTGCCGCCAGATCGAGCGCGGTTTCGAAGGCTTCGGCGGGAATGACCAGGTTCATGAATATGCCGACAAGTGTGAGGGCACCGGTGACGGCGATGCCCATGAACGGCACTCCGCCGGAGGTCATACGTGACAACACTTTTGGTGCACTGCCATTCATCGCCAGAGATCGCAGAATTCGCCCCGTGCTGTATAGGCCCGCGTTCAGGCTGGACAGTGCGGCCGTCAGCACCACAAAGTTCATGACATCGCCGGCGTACGGCACGCCTATCCGGGAGAAGAAGGTGACGAAGGGGCTCTCGCCGGCTTTGTAGGTTCCATAGGGCAGCAGCAGTGCCAGCAGGATGAGCGAACCCACGTAGAAGACCGCGACCCGGAACACGACTGAGTTGATGGCCCGGGGCATCACCTTTTCCGGGTTCTCGGTCTCGCCGGCGGCTATGCCGACCAGTTCGACAGCGGAGTACGCGAAGACTACTCCCGAGGTGACGATGACCAGAGCCATCAGGCCGGCGGGCAGCAGGCCGCCGTTATCCACGATCACCGATGGTCCTGTGCTGGCGCCCTCGACGGTGAAGCGGCCCGCCAGGAAGACCGTTCCGATGACCAGGAACCCCATGATGGCAACCACTTTGATCAGAGCGGCCCAGAATTCCATCTCCCCGAACAGTTTGACGCTGATGGTGTTCATGGTGAGCACGATGACCAGAGCAATGAGTGCGATGGACCACTGCGGGATGGCCTTGAAGGCGCTCCAGTAGTGCATGTACAGCGCGATGGCTGTGACGTCGACGATGGCGGTGGCGGCCCAGTTGAAGAAGTACATCCAGCCCGCGACGTATGCCGCCTTCTCGCCGAGGAATTCGCGGGCGTACGACACGAAGGACCCTGAGGACGGTCGGTGCAAGATCAGCTCGCCCAACGCACGCAGGATGAAGAACACGAACACGCCGCAGACCGCATAAACCAAGAACAAGCCCGGTCCTGCGCTGTGCAACCGGCCACCGGCTCCCATGAACAGCCCCGTGCCGATGGCACCCCCGATGCCGATCATTTGGACTTGCCGATTCTTCAGCCCCTTGTGGTATCCCTGTTCCTCGGGGGCGGGAGCTGAGGTGTCATATGTTGCCGGGGACGTCATCGTGCGACCGTATCGACCGGAAAGTTGCTGACTGGAACAACGATGTTACGAACATGCTGCGCGATTCGGCCTGATGCTTGATCAGTACTGTGCAGCTGGCTGCCGGGGTGGTGAGTGCTCAAAGATCGCTGAGCCGCAATCGCGGTTGATGTGGTGGACCGGATCGCGCCTCAGGGGCAAAGCTGTGGCAGGCCCTTGATGATCGCCGCAGTCAGCGCCTTGGCCGTAATCGCGGCTGTACCCGGTATGGTCATGTCGAAGCGGATTGTGTAATTCAGTCGCGTTCCGCCATCGGGAAGAGGCGTTAGCTCCTGACGACCCGAATGCCGCTTGAGTGGCGAACCTTTGATGATTTTGTATTCGATCAAGGTAGGTCGTTCGGCGGTTATGGTCGCCTCCCAGAACTCTGGTAGCAGGCCGACCTTGAGCCCGCGGGCCGACCCGACGCCGTAGCGTCCGGTGTCGCCGTCTCGCACTTGGGTTACCTTCAGCCCGAACAACTCGTAGCTCTCATGTTGGACGAGCTTGTCAAACACCACCTCCGGGGCTGACGTGAAGGTGTGTACGACCTGCACACGAACGGGAGCCGCCGGAATGGTGCCGTCGATAGTCATAGGTTCCTTTCAAGAGCGACGAGCTCGTCGCCATACGACCTGCGGTACGCCGTCTACGTAGACCGTTCGGTGTATGCGCTGATTCGGCGAGGTTACCTGCTCTGTCACGAGGGGCAATACCTAGGCGCGGAATCATTCAGTGATTCGGGTAGCCGACGCAGCGCCTGGTGCACGACGCTCTTCCTCGGGACTGACCTCAGGCATCCGGCTTCCGGGGTGAAGTTCGGCTCGTCCAGGACGAAATGGTGGTCATGCTGACGCGCTATCTCACCGGCTAGAACGGTGGTGGATTGGCCTCGGCGTGTGCGGCTTGTGCGTGCTTGCGCTGGAGTCGTCGCTGTTGGTTGAGGTTTCGTTCGGCGGCGAGGCGCCGTTGGCGGTCTTGAGCGCGGGTGCGCGCTCGCGTTAGGTTGTTGAACAGGAGCCCTCCGGCGGGGGTGGTGAGGTAGGTGTGGCCGGTGGGTGCTTTCCAGATGATGGTGCCGTCGGGCTCCTGGATTTCGCGCCATCCGCAGAAGGTCTTGAGTAGGTGGTGCTTGCGGCACAACGCTTTCAGATTCTCTGCCGCGGTGCGGCCGCCGTCGGCGTACGCCACGCTGTGGTCTAGGTCGGCGGTCTCGGCCGGGTGTGAGCAGCCAGGGAAGCGGCACAGCTGATCGCGGCAGCGCACGTAGGTGTCGAGGGCGCGGGTGGGTCGGTATCGGTCGGTGTCCTTCGCGCGCAGGGTGCGGATCCGGGTGCCGGGCTGGGCCGCGATCTGGCGTGCCTGCGACGCGGTGATGACGCCAAATCCGGATACCGTAACGGGCTCAAGGCATTCGGAGTCTTCGATGGTGTTCTGGTTGGCGACTAGGTGCACGATGACCTGCGTATCAGCGATGCTGCGCCCAGCGCAGCCGGCATCATCGCAGGTGCATCGCATCCGATCCAGGCCCTGAGTCAGGGCGCCGATGGCGTCGGCACGTAACTGCGTTTTGGTGCGCGGGTCGGCGGGGCAGACGGTGGTCACCAGCTGCTCGAGACGCTTGTCGAGTGCGACCGCGTGTGGAGTCTGCAGCACACCCCAGATCTCGGCCAGTGGGTCGCCGCTATCGAGGGGGCGGATCTCAAGATGCCGGTCATCGGTAGCGGTTTTGGTGCGGCGCACCGCATCACGATCATGGCGGTAGATCAATGCGTCCAGGGCTGCCGTGACCCGTTTGATCGACCAGCGTTCCCAGCGGGGCAGCGCGGCCACGATCGCCGCATCCACGGCGGTGACCACGGCCTCGTCTTCGAGGAGTTCGGTGCGCCCGATGATCAACGCGACGGTGCGAAAGTCGATGTCTCCGGCGGCGAATCGCTCGGCCACGGCCCGCAGGCGGTGCCGCAGCACGTAGGCGTAACGCATCTGACTGGATGCCAGCGCGTGCGTTATGCCCTGCGCGGCGGCCACTTGTGCGGCCACCTCATCCCAGCGGTCCACCGCGAACCGATCACGAGGATCCTCCCGGTGTGGATCGGCATGTCGATCCACCAGTGCAGCGATCGCCGAGAGCCGACGCGAGGCCGCCTGAGCCTCGGCGCGCTGGGATGAGGTGATCACGTCGATCAGATCCCCATCGGCCATCGCATCGAACATACGTTCGATAGTAATGCGGGAATGTCTCCGGCGCAATGAATTCCACAAAATGGAAGTCATTCTGGAGAAACGGCGTCTTTCACGTTCGCTGGCGTCGATTCGGTGCCCGTTCCCGGCCGCCCCCCCGGGTAGTGCCGAAATAATATGCATGCACCTATGATTGAACATGGATTACGATCGTGCTGCGTCGTCTATTCTGATGCTCGTGGCGCAAAAGAACCCAGGTGGCCGACCCGACCTCGCGGCACTGATGGTCCCGCTCAGCCGATCGTTGATGCGTGCGGAGCTGCCGCTGCTGGAGGCGCACGGTGTGACGATGTGGGCGTACGCCGTACTGACAGCGCTGCGAGATAACGAGGCAAGCAGCCAGGCCAGTCTGGCCGACGCCATCGGCGCCGACCGCACGCGCATCATCGCCGTGCTCGACGACCTGCAGGATCGGAAGATGATCAACCGTCAGCCCGACCCCGGTGACCGGCGCAGCAATCTATTGTCATTGACTGCCATCGGCCGCAAAACAGTTACCGCAGTGCAGAAAGCGATCCAAGACAATGAGAAGCGGATCCTCGCCGGGGTGTCCGCGGCCGATCGCGACACCTTCCTTCGAGTGCTCATGCACCTGGCATCGCTTGATGATGCGCAGATCGAGCCCAAGAGTTAGGCGGCCGAGGACACGGCCTTCGATTTCGCAGTACCGAATCGCATGTTCTCGTCCATTCGATCACGGTGGAACGCAAGCAGATCCAGCACATAGTTGTGCCGGATTGCCCACGGGCCCTTTACCCCGGAACGCGGCATATGGTCCTCCCCGCGACTTACGTAGCCAGATGACAGGTTGAAGAACGGCCGGGCTTCGAGTTCCTCACCGTGCCGATCTGGATACGCATGGGTGGAACCGAGGCGATCCATATAGTCGAGAAGCCGTACGACGGCCCGTGCGCTCAGATCAGCACGAAGCGTCCACGACGCGTTGGTGTAACCGACGCTCCATGCGGCGTTCGGCACTCCTTCGATCAGATATCCCTTGTAGATGAACCTATTCGGGGAATCGATGGGGGAGCCGTCCACGCTCAGCGCGATACCGCCGAATATCTGGAGGTTGAGGCCGGTCGCCGTGATGATGACATCGGCGCGCAGTTCCTCACCTGACCCCAGCCGGACGCCAGACGGCGTGAAGGAGTCGATGGTGTCGGTGACCATGCGGACACCGCCGGCACTGATGGCCTCGAAGAGATCCCCATCGGTGTCGGCGCACACCCGTTGATCCCACGGGTTGTAGCGCGGCTTGAAGTGAACGTCCACCGGGTAATCGGTGGGCAGCCGTTTGGAAATCCGCCGCCTGATAAACCATTTCGCGAATCCTGGCGCTCGACGGCACACGTGGTACATGACCCAGCTGAACCCGCCTAGCCAGATCCGGGCGAAATGCTGAACAAGGTTGGGCGGAAGCACTTTTCGAACCACTCCGACAACGCGATCGGCTCGATCGATGGGGTAGACGTAGCTGGGTGAGCGCTGCAGCATGCTCACCTTCGCGCCCGCGCGCGCCAATGAAGGCACCAGCGTGACCGCCGTCGCGCCGCTGCCGATGACCGTCACCTCCTTGCCGGAGCAGTCCAGATCCTCCGGCCAATGCTGGGGATGGATCAGCTGTCCGGCGAAATCGGCGATGCCCGGGAATTCCGGTGTGTAGCCGTCGTCGTAGTTGTAGTAGCCCGTGCACAGATAGAGGAATCGGGCCCGGTAGGTCGTCGGGCCCGTGGGTGTGTCCACGCGCACCGTCCACGTATCGGTATCGGTGCCGAAGTCGGCTCCAGTCACCTTGGCGGAGAAGGTGATGTGTTGGTCAATGCCGTAGTCCCGGGCAGCGTTTTCGAGGTAGTCACGGATGTCGGCACCATCGGCGATGGTGTTGCGCTCGTGCCATGGGTGGTATCCGAAGCTGAGTGTGTAGATATCACTATCGGAGCGAATTCCCGGGTACCGGAAGAGGTCCCAGGTTCCCCCGATACGTTCTCGGCGCTCGACGACATGAAAGCTGCGGCCCGCCGCGCTCAATCGGACAGCGGCGTTGACGCCGGATATTCCGGCGCCCACGATGAGAACGTCTATCAAGTCGTGCTCCGAGATGTCGGCCATGATGCTCCTGATCGTCTTTGACTAGACAACACCAGTGGTAACGCTACCCCGTGACGGGAGCGCGATACCCCGAGAGTGTTTGCAACACCGGAGCGGCGGCCCGAGCGGCCATGACCGCATACGCCTCCTCGGTCTGCATAGCGAAATCTCGCGGGTCGCGAGAGCCTCGTTCGATGCGATCACGCACGAACGCCAGCTCTACGACCTGCGCCGCGAAGTTCTTCACCGCGGCGCCGCTCAGAGCCCCGCCGATTCGTTTGGCCTCGGCGATGGCGTGCTTGCGATCCTTGATCGAACCCAGCCACGTGGATTCGTTGGGGGTGACCAATCCGGCCGCCACCATTCCGGGCAGCTTCGCGGCGACGACATGCTGTTCCTTGCGTCGGCTACGCACTCCGACCACGATCATCAGCACAAAGATCGGGACCATCCACAGCACGTATACGGCGAGGTAACCCTCGAACCCGAGGAATGACGAGCCGTTCCAGAGGCCATGCATGAGCACGGCCGCGAGGTAGCCGACCAGGATGCAGAAAAATTTCGCGACGGCGCTACGTTGCCGCATCGAGTAGTAGACGCCGATTCCCGTCATGGTGGTGAACAACGAGTGAGCGAAGGGACCCAGCCCCAGCCGCAGGATGGCGGTGAGCACCGACTCGCCGACGGTGTTGCCGCTGCCGATGTAGGCGATGTCTTCGAGCCACGCGAACCCGGCGGCGGTAATGCCCGCATACACGAGGCAATCGGTCAGCGAGTTGACCTCGTGGCGACGGCGGCCAGTCAGCATCAGGAGCAGAAAGGCACCCTTGGCGGCCTCTTCGATGAAGGGTGCGCGAATAGCGACCGCCCCGAAGGTGGTGGCGCCGTCCGGGTCAAAAACCGATCCAAAGGCCAGTTCCAGGATCATCGAGACCACGACGGCCAGCGACGCACCCCAGACGAAGGCCAGCACAAGGAGCCGTGAGGGCTCCGGCTCCCACCTGTCCAGCCACAGATAACACAGGACAACGATCCCGATCGCGATGCTCGACAGGACCAGCCCGATCATCGCGCCGGCCGGATTGGAGACCAGCAATCCGGTAAGGATCAGCCCCGTTACCAGCGCAAGCGCGATAATGACGCCAATAGGCGCCCCGACCTTCTTGATCCGCTGAGGAAATCCGGGCAGGGGCGGCATGGGTGCGGGCGCGGGCGCGTAGGACACCACCGAAGAGTAGCTGCGAGCTCATTTATGGGTGCGGTAACCGCCATGCGCCCGCGACCGGTGAGTGGACCGGGTTTGTCCTGGTGGAGGGCAGTCGAGTAAGGTGATGTGCATCTCTGCCGCACGCGCGGAGGTCAAAGCACGCCCACAGCTGAAGCTAGCTGCAGGCAGAACTGTCCCTACTACACAACCTGTCCGGAGCAACCCAACACATGCCAAGTCCCACCGTCACCTCGCCGCAAGTAGCCGTCAACGACATCGGCTCGGCCGAGGATTTTCTCGCCGCTATCGACAAGACGATCAAGTACTTCAACGATGGCGACATCGTCGAAGGGACCATCGTCAAGGTTGACCGCGACGAAGTTCTTCTTGACATCGGTTACAAGACCGAAGGTGTCATCCCGTCCCGCGAACTGTCGATCAAGCACGATGTCGACCCCAACGAGGTCGTTTCCGTGGGCGACGAGGTCGAGGCCCTGGTCCTCACCAAGGAGGACAAGGAAGGTCGCCTGATCCTGTCCAAGAAGCGCGCTCAGTACGAGCGGGCGTGGGGCACGATCGAGGAGCTCAAGGAGAAGGACGAGGCCGTTAAGGGCACCGTCATCGAGGTCGTCAAGGGCGGCCTGATCCTCGACATCGGCCTGCGCGGGTTCCTGCCCGCATCGCTGGTCGAGATGCGTCGTGTCCGCGATCTGCAGCCGTACATCGGCAAGGAGATCGAGGCCAAGATCATCGAGCTCGATCGCAACCGCAACAACGTGGTGCTGAGCCGCCGCGCCTGGCTGGAGCAGACTCAGTCCGAGGTGCGCAGCGAGTTCCTCAACCAGCTCACCAAGGGCGCCATCCGCAAGGGTGTCGTGTCCTCGATCGTCAACTTCGGCGCGTTCGTCGATCTCGGAGGGGTTGACGGCCTGGTTCACGTGTCCGAGCTGTCGTGGAAGCACATCGACCACCCGTCCGAGGTGGTGCAGGTGGGCGACGAGGTCACCGTCGAGGTTCTCGACGTCGACATGGACCGCGAGCGGGTTTCGTTGTCGCTCAAGGCAACCCAGGAAGACCCGTGGCGCCACTTCGCTCGCACTCACGCCATCGGCCAGATCGTTCCCGGCAAGGTCACCAAGCTGGTGCCGTTCGGTGCGTTCGTCCGTGTCGAGGAGGGCATCGAAGGCCTGGTGCACATCTCCGAGCTGTCCGAGCGTCACGTCGAGGTGCCGGATCAGGTTGTGGGTGTCGGTGACGACGCGATGGTCAAGGTCATCGACATCGACCTGGAGCGTCGCCGCATCTCGCTGAGCCTCAAGCAGGCCAACGAGGACTACACCGAGGAGTTCGATCCCTCGAAGTACGGCATGGCCGACAGCTACGACGAGGCCGGCAACTACATCTTCCCGGAGGGCTTCGACTCCGAGACGAACGAGTGGCTCGAGGGCTTCGACAAGCAGCGTGAAGAGTGGGAGGCCCGGTACGCCGAGGCCGAGCGTCGTCACAAGATGCACACCGTTCAGATGGAGAAGTCCGCAGCCGCTGCCGAGGCGGAGGCCGCTGCCGTGGCGAACGGCTCTTCCAGCTCGTCGCGGTCCGATGATTCGGCCTCGCAGGGTGGTTCGCTCGCCAATGACGAGCAGCTCGCCGCACTGCGCGAGAAGCTGGCAGGCAACGCCTAAGCACGTGTTCTGAAGGAGGGCCCCGGTCATCATGACCGGGGCCCTCTTTTTGTTGACGGTGAGCTCAGCGCGACGATATCTGGACAATCCGAGAGGGCAACGCCCCCAACGCATAGTGAACGCGCCGAGGGTGACAGACTGCGGGCATGTTGCGGATCGGCCTGACCGGAGGAATCGGAGCGGGGAAGTCCACGGTGTCACGGACGCTCGCGGAATATGGTGCGTTCATCGTGGACAGCGATGTCATCGCGCGTGAAGTGGTCGAACCCGGAACACCTGGCCTGGCTGCGCTCGTGGAGGCCTTCGGTGATTCGATTCTGCGGCCCGACGGCGCTCTGGATCGCCCCGCACTGGCCGCCATCGCATTCCAGGATGACACGCACCGTGCCACTCTCAACGGCATCGTGCATCCGCTGGTCGGAGCGCGCCGAGCCGAATTGATGGCCGCTGCGGGTGAGGATTCCGTTGTGGTGGAAGATATTCCATTGCTCACCGAGAACTCGTTGGCCCCCTTCTACCACCTGGTGCTGGTGGTGCACGCAGAAATCGAGACTCGGGTGGCGCGACTCATCGCGCATCGGGGCATGGACGAACAGGACGCCCGCGCACGTGTGGCTGCGCAGGCCAGCGATGAACAACGCCGCGCGATTGCCGATGTGTGGCTGGATAACTCAGGCGACACCGAAGCACTCGCACAGACAGTTCGTGATCTCTGGGCTACTCGCCTGTCGCCCTACGCGCATAACCTGCGTACACGGCGACGGGCACCCTGGGCGCCGGTGCTGGTGCCCGCCGATCCCACCTGGCCTGAACAAGCGCAGCGCGCGGTAAACCGGATCGCGGTGGCGTGCGGGTCGAAGGCACTGCGGATCGACCACATCGGCTCCACCGCGGTACCTGGGCTCGACGCCAAGGACGTGATCGATATCCAGGTAACTGTCGAGTCACTCGAGGTGGCAGACGCCCTGGCCGATCCGCTGGCGGGGATCGGGCTGCCCCCGATCCCCGGCATCACCTCAGACGACCCGCACGACACCGACAAGGCCAAATGGGGCAAGCGAATTCACGCCGCCGGCGATCCAGGGCGGGCGGTTCTGGTACATCTGCGGGTCGACGGGTGGCCAGGACAGCGGTTCGCTCTGGTCTTCAGGGATTGGCTGCGTTCCGATCGGCAGGCGCGAGACGAATACCTTGCCGTAAAACACGCGGCCGAGTGCGCGGCCACTGCGTCGGGTGGCGATCCGGCCGCCTATGTGGATGCCAAGGAACCCTGGTTTGCGCAGGCCTATCCGCGCGCACTGGCGTGGGCAGATAAGAGCGGGTGGACGCTCTCGACGCGCTGAACTCAGTGCGTGTTCGCGACGATACCGACACAGGTTGCCGTCAGCAGCCGTGTCAATGCCGGCTCGAAGTCGAGACTCCAGTCAGGCGGGACACCCGGTTCATTCTGATAGTCGTGGTCAAGGCCCTCGGGTGGGTGCGCGACCTGCCACAGCATGGCTGCCAGCGAGAACGCTGCCACCAAGATGTCCAGTGAACCCTTGCGGCCGATCTCGGGGAGCGTTTGTTCGATCGATTCGGCGATCGCCATCACGGCGGCGTTACTGATCTGCTTGACCTCAGCGACGCGCTCGACGTCGACCTCGTGTTCCAGGTGAAGATGCTGGTTCGCCAGGAGGTCGCAAAACAGCGGATCGTCGACGAGCCCGTGCACCAGAGCCTCGGCCACGCGAGCGGGGGAGTCGGGGCCGGGCTTGGCCAGCGCGGCGCATACCGTGTCCGACCAGCGGGTCCAACCCTCGGCGGCCAGGTGCAACAACACTTCCTTATGCGAGCTGAAATAGCGCCGAACCGCGGAGTAGTGCACCCCGGCGCGATTGGCGACCGCAGTCAGCGTCACCGAGGTGACACCCGATTCCACAGCGAGCGACCGTGCGGCTTCCACGATCGCTGCCGCCCGCTGACGCTTCTTTTCGTCGGTGCGGGCGCGTTGGAATGTCAGTTGCGCCACGTGCCGAGGATAACGCACGGCGTGTGATTTGCGAGGCAGCGAACCACCCGGTAGCGTGCGTTACGCACGTCATATGCGTTAAAGATCCTGATGAACGCGCTGGAAGGGAGTCAACTGTTCCGCACTTAGGCATGGTTTACTTCGAGAAACGTCTGGGTGCGCGCACCTAGGCATCGCAGGCTCGAAGCAGCCATCACGCGGCGATTGCTGCGACGCCCTTGTCAATGGGGCGGACGGGTGCGGGTATCCGATCAGTAGTTGCGTCAGGTTCGGGCCAGTAGGTGGCGTCGCCTTGCGAAACGCCAACGGGTGAAGGGGTTTTACGATTCTCAGCGCATTGAAGCGGGCTTGGATCCCGGTGGTGATGGTGCTCGTCCTTGCCATCGCAGGCTTCGCGGTATGGCGGATTCGCGGCATTTTCGGCTCTCATCAGCTGCCCACCTACGCCGGCAGCATGACCGACGACAAAAACAACTCCAAGCCCAAGCATGTGGTCTACGAGATCTTCGGCCCGCCCGGAACCATCGCGGACATCAACTACATCGACAAAGAGGGCGAACCGCATCAGATCAACGGTGCGGTCTTGCCGTGGTCGATCGAGATCGTCACGACGGCACCGTCGATGACGGGAAACATCCTGGCGCAGACGCGTAATGCCGATGGTCTGGGCTGCCGCATCACGGCCAATGATGAGAAAAAAGATGAAAGGTATACCAACGAGGTGAGCGCCTACGTCTACTGCTTTGTGAAGTCCGCATGAGCGGGGCACACGGCGGAGGCGAGCCCACCTTCATCGCCAAATGGATTCGGCGCCTGTCGATCCCCATCGTCATCGGCTGGTTGGCCATCGTCTTTGCTCTGAACACCTTTGTTCCGCAGCTGGAGCAGGTGGGCAAGGAGCACACCGTTTCACTCAGCCCGCAGAGCGCCCCCGCGATGCAGGCGATGAAAAACATGGGCAAGATGTTCAAGGAGTCCGACTCCGACAGCGTCGTCATGGTGGTGCTCGAAGGGCAGGAGCGGCTCGGCCCCGGCTCGCACAAGTTCTACGACGAGATGGTGACGCGGCTGCGGGCCGATACCAAGCATGTCCAGCACGTCCAGGATTTCTGGGGCGATCCGCTCACTGAGGCTGGCGCGCAAAGCACCGACGGCAAGGCCACCTATGTCCAGGTGAACCTCGCCGGAAACATGGGCGAGACCCTCTCCAACGAGTCCACCGAAGCTGCCCGCAACATCGTCAAACAGCTCGAATCGGAGTGGACCAAGGACGGCGGCAAGCTTCCCGATGGGCTCACGGTGTACGTCACCGGCCCCGGTGCGCTGCAGACCGATATGAACCACGCCGGTGACGGCAGCCTGAAGCTCATCACGGCGCTCACCTTCGTGGTCATCGTGGTGATGCTGCTGTTCTTCTACCGGTCGATCTTCACCGTGATCATGGTCTTCATGCTGGTGGGCATTCAGCTGTCCGCGGCACGGGGAGTCATCGCCTTCCTGGGCAACACCGAGATCATCGGCTTGTCTACCTTCGCGGTGAACCTGCTCGTGATGCTCTCGATCGCAGCCGGAACCGACTACGCCATCTTCTTGATTGGCCGTTATCAGGAAGCCCGATCTATGGGCGCCGATAAAGAGGCCGCGTACTACGAGATGTTCCACGGCACGGCGCACGTCATCCTGGGTTCGGGCATGACTATCGCCGGCGCCATGTACTGCCTGAGCTTCACGCGCATGCCGTACTTCCAGACCCTGGGTGTGCCGTGTTCGGTAGGCCTGCTCGTGGGCGTGCTCGTGTCGCTCACCCTGGGACCGGCGCTGATCACCATCGGAAGCCGCTTCGGACTGTTCGAGCCCAAGCGCGCCATGCGAATTCGTGCCTGGCGCAAGATCGGAACCACGATCGTGCGCTGGCCCGGCCCGGTGCTCGCGGCCGCGTTGTCGATTGCCATCATCGGTCTGGCGGCACTGCCCGGATACCGGACCAGCTACGACGACAAGAAGTACATCCCCAAGGAGATCCCCGCCAACGCAGGTTTCCAGGCCGCGGACCGGCACTTCTCGCAGGCCCGGATGAACCCCGAAATGCTGCTCATCGAGGCCGATCACGATATGCGGAACTCGGCGGACTTCCTAGTCATCGACAAGGTCGCCAAGGCGGTGTTCCGCGTTCCGGGAATCGCTCGTGTGCAAGCGATTACGCGCCCGCAGGGCACGCCGATCGAGCACAGCTCCATCCCGTTCCTCATCAGCATGCAGAGCGTGGGTCAGCTGCAGAACATGAAGCTGATGAAGGACCGGATGGCCGATATGAAGGTCCAAGCCGACAAGATGGGCGAGAACGTCGTCATCATGAAGCGGACCCTCGCCAACATGACCACGATGGCGGGCATCACGCACTCGCTCGTCGGCGATATGCACACCCTGCAAGGAACGATCCACGAGATGCGCGACAGCATCTCGAACTTCGACGACTGGTTCCGCCCAATTCGCAACTACCTGTACTGGGAGAAGCATTGCTTCGACATACCCATGTGCTGGGCCATGCGTTCGATCTTCGACACCCTCGACAAGATCGATGAGATGACCGAAACCATGGACGGCATGGTGGTCAACATGGAGCGAATGGATCAGCTGATGCCCAAGATGGTGTCGGATATGTCCGCAATGGTTCCGATCATGGAAGACATGCAGAAGATGATGCTGACGCAGCACAGCACCATGTCTGGCTTCTACAACCAAATGGACGAGATGAGCCAGAACTCGACCGCCATGGGTAAGGCGTTCGATGCCGCCAAGAACGATGACTCGTTCTATCTCCCGCCAGAGATCTTCGACAACGCCGACTTCAAACGCGGCCTGAAGTCGTTCCTATCGCCGGACGGTAAGGCGGTCCGGATGATCATCTCGCATCGCGGAGATCCCGCGACGCCTGAAGGCCTCGCGCACGTTGAGCCGATCAAGCAAGCCGCGATCGAGGCCGTCAAGGGCACGCCCCTTGAAGACGCCAAGATCGAATTGGGTGGCACCGCGGCCGTGTTCAAGGACATGTCCGACGGCGCCCGATACGACCTGATGATCGCCGGCATCTCCGCCCTGTGCCTGATCTTCCTGATCATGCTGCTCATCACGCGAAGCTTCGTGGCCTCGCTGGTCATCGTGGGTACGGTTGCGCTGTCCCTGGGCGCCTCGTTCGGTTTATCGGTCATCATCTGGCAGTACATACTCGGCATCGAATTGCACTGGCTCGTCATGCAGATGGCCATCATCGTGCTGCTCGCCGTGGGCTCCGACTACAACCTGCTACTGGTCTCCCGACTCAAGGAAGAACTCCATGGCGGGCTGAAAACCGGCATCATCCGCTCCATGGGCGGTACCGGCAGCGTGGTGACCTCCGCCGGCCTGGTGTTCGCCTTCACGATGGCCGTGATGGTGGTCAGCGACCTGCGCATCATCGGGCAGGTCGGAACGACGATTGCGTTGGGCCTGTTGTTCGACACGCTCATCGTGCGCTCGTTCATGACCCCGGCCATCGCGACCATCCTCGGCCGTTGGTTCTGGTGGCCGCTGAACGTACGTACGCGACCGCTGCCACCGCCGAGGACTCCTCAGTCGCCAACGACCGTGCCTCCATCTCCTCAACCGGCGCCAGTCGGTTCGGGGCCGGGGGATGACCCGGTGACGACCGAATTCCCAAGGCCAGCGGTCTAACCGTTCGGCCGTTCGCTGGCGGGTTCATCTCAGCTGCCTAGGCGCTGACCGCAGGTAGACCGCTGTGCCCAGAGTTTGTACCGGCGCGTGGATAACTCGCGCTGCTGCATGGTGGGATCGCCTGGTTATCGACGCCGCCACGGGGTGGGTCGGGCGTCGAATAGCACGCAAATAGTTTGCTGAATTCGCCGTCGCTGTGGGCCTGCGACGGTGAGCCCCGCGTTGCTAGTGGACAAATGTCTCGTAATGTGGCGAAGGACACGCCCTTCCGAATCGCCCGGTCTTAGTCACCTTTACCCGCCACGACACGAGCGGGGCTCGCGTGCGCTTGAGGCTTGCGAGCCCACGTCGGACAACCCGCCGAAAGATAGCAGTGGCAAACACTGGCTAGGTCCAGTAGCTGGTGCGATTCTTAGGCCAGTCACCAATTCATATGTGCGAGCTGGCGCTTTCGTAACATTGACGAAAAGAAGCAGGGAATAGATCCGTGTCACCGGTTGTTGACATTTTCTTGTAGCTAACTAGGCTGTTTCGGGTGTCCAGGGGAAGAAATGCGCAAGTTGTGACTGATGACACATGTACAGTTCCCTGACAAACGTATGTAGTATCCCTTACGAATTACTGAGAAAACGGGTATGAGCGGAGCCGGGTGGGATGAACGGATGTTGTGACCGGGCACCCCACGCGCTCGCTGGTTCCGCAAAAACAACACGGTGTCGTACTGGCTGGTAACTATTTGCGCGCAAATCACGGACATGCACGGCCGGACGCGATAGGCAGAGTCGAGTTGTTGGCCCCCGGGCCACACGGGTGAAGGGGATTGGACCATTTTCAAGGTATTGGCGCGGGTATGGGTCCCGCTCGTCGTTCTGGTGGTGATCTCGGCCGCCGCTTTTGGTGTCTACCGGCTTCACGGCGTGTTCGGCTCGACCAACATCAATCAGGCGATCGGCATCAAGGATGACTCCAAGAACATCATCCCGAAAGACATCGTCTACGAAATCTTTGGTCCCGCAGGGACAAAGGGCGAGGTCAACTATCTCGATGACCGGGCACAGCCGCAGCGCGCCCAGTTCACCACACTGCCGTGGACATTAACCATCACGACGACGATGACTTCCGTCTTCGCCAATGTCGTCGCGATGGGGGATAGCGATGAAATCGGCTGCCGCATCCTGTCCAACGGTGAAGTAAAGGACGAACAGACTGTGTCCAACCACAACGCCCAAGTCTTCTGCATGGTGAAATCCGCATGAGCACACATAGCGCTTCCACGAATGGCGCAACCCAAAAGCCTTCGCGCATAGCGCGGTTCATCCACACCTTCTCCGTACCGATCATTCTTGCCTGGCTGGTGTTGACGGTCATCGTCAACGTCGTCGTGCCGCAGCTCGAAGAGGTCGGCAAAGAGCACTCGGTGTCGTTGGCGTCCAAGGACGCGCCGTCGTATCAGGCCATCAAGCGTCAAGGTGAGCTGTTCCAGCAGTTCAAGGACGACAGCATGGTGATGGTCCTGCTGGAGAGCGACACCAAGTTCTCCACCGATATGAACGACAAGGCGCACACGTTCTACCGCGAGTTGGTCAAACGACTGCGTGCCGATACCAAGCACGTGGAATACGCCCAGGATTTCTGGGGCGACCGCATCACCGCCGGTGGCGCGCAGAGTGTCGACGAAAAATCTGCTTACGTTCAGCTGAATCTCCGTGGGGACCAAGGCACGACGGAAGGCAAGGAATCCGTCACGGCGGTCCAGGACATCGTCGCCAAGCTCATCGACGAGAGCAAGAAGAACAGCACATATCCCGACGGGCTCAAGGTCTTCGTCACCGGCCAGGCCGCGCTGACGATGGACATGAACGACGCCGGCGACAAGAGCATGCTCAAGATGACGGGTATCACCTTCATCGTCATTGCCGTGATGCTGCTCCTCATTTACCGGTCCATCACGACGGTGCTGCTCATCCTGTTCATGGTGTTCGTTGAACTGGGTGCCGCTCGTGGCGTGGTCGCGATCCTGGGCAATGCCGAAATCATTGGCCTGTCGACATTCGCGGTAAACCTGCTGACGTCCTTGGCCATCGCGGCCGGGACCGACTACGCGATCTTCCAAATCGGCCGCTATCACGAGCTACGGGCCGAGGGCAGGGACCGGCTCGAATCCTTCTACATCATGTATCACAGTGTCTCGCACGTGATCTTGGGTTCGGGCCTCACCATCGCGGGCGCCACATTCTGCCTGAAATTCACTCGCCTGCCGTACTTCGAGTCGCTGGGTGTGCCGTGTGCGATTGGCATGCTGGTGGTGGTCGCCGCCTCGCTCACCATTGGTCCTGCGGTGATTCTGATAGCGACGAAGTTCGGGCTGCTGGAGTCCAAGCGCACCATTAAGAGCCGGGGATGGCGCAAGATCGGCACCGCCATCGTGCGCTGGCCGGGACCGATTTTGGCGGTCACGATGATCATCGCGATCGTCGGCTTGGGCATCCTGCCCACGTATTCGGTCAACTACAACGACCGGTACTACATCCCGACTGGCCTGCCGTCGATTCAGGGCTTCCAGGCGTCCGACCGGCACTTCTCGAAAGCGAGAATGAACCCCGACATCCTGATCGTCGAGGCGGACAAGGATCTGCGCACCCCGGCCAACATGTTGGTGCTGGACCGGATCGCCAAAAACGTCTTCCGCACCGAGGGCATCAACAAGGTGCAGAGCATGACCCGCCCGATGGGCGCACCCATCGACCACAGTTCTGTGCCCTTCCAGGTGAGTATGCAATCGGTATCGATGACCGAGAACATGAATTACTTGAAGAACAGCATGGCCGATATGTTGAAGATGGCCGACGATCTGGGTTCGATGATCGCGATCATCGAACGCATGTACAGCATTATGAAAGAGCTAGTCGACGTGACGCATGATCTCGCGGGCGTCAGTACGGAATTGCAAGGCACCGTTCACGAAATGCGGGATAACATCTCGAATTTCGATGACCAGTTCCGGCCGTTGCGCAATTACTTCTATTGGGATAAGCACTGCTTTGATATTCCGATGTGCTGGTCGATGCGATCAATATTCGACACTCTTGACGGCATCGACAAAATGGCCGAAAACATGGATGGCATGGTCAAGGACATCAACAAGATGGACAAGCTGATGCCACAGATGGTGGAGCAGCTTCCACCGATGATTGCCATCACCAAGAACATGCGGAACACCATGCTGACCATGTACAGCACGATGAACGGCATGATCACGCAGATGGACCGCATGACCGACACCGCGACGGTGATGGGTCAGGCGTTCGATGAGGCGAAGAATGACGACTTCTTCTACCTGCCGCCTGAAGCCTTCGATAACGAGGACTTCAAGAAGGGCGTCAAGCTGATGATGTCGCCGGATGGCAAGGCCGCGCAGTTCATCATCACGCACGAGGGCGACTACGCCAGCAAGGAGTCGCTCGCCAACACCGAGGTCGAACTCAAGGCCGCCAAGAACGCCATCAAGGGCACCCCACTGGACGAGGCCAAGCTCTATCTCGGCGGCACGGCACCGACCTATCACGACATCGGCGAGATGGTGAAGTACGACCTGATGATCGCGGTCATCGCGTCGCTATGCCTGATCTTCGTCATCATGCTGGTCATCACGCGAAGCATCGTGGCGGCGTTCACGATCGTCGGGACCATCGCGATATCGTTGGGGGCATCCTTCGGCCTGTCGGTGTTGCTGTGGCAGCACATTCTTGGCCTGCAGCTGCACTGGTTCGTGCTGCCGTTCACCGTCATCATCTTGTTGGCGGTCGGATCGGACTACAACCTGCTGCTGGTGTCCAGATTCAAGGAAGAGCTGCACGGTGGTCTGAACACCGCGATCCTTCGAGGTGTGGGCGGATCGGGAAGTGTGGCCACCCAGGCCGGCCTGGTGTTCGCGTTCACCATGGGCTCGATGATCACCAGCGATCTGATCGCGATCGGCCAAGCGGGATCGGCGATCTGTCTGGGTCTGCTCTTCGACACCTTCATCATCCGGGCGTTCATGACACCGGCCATCGCTGCCCTCATGGGTCGATGGTTCTGGTGGCCCATGAAGGTCAGCAAGTACGCCACCGATCCACCACCGCCGCCCGTGCCGGTTGTGCATCAGGCTCCACCGCCGGCTCCGGTTCCGGTGGGGTCGGGTCCCGTACATGATGATCCGGTCACCGCGGAGTTCCCACGACCTGCGGTCTAACCCGTGAGTGCACGTTCGGCCCCCATGCTCAAGGCATGGGGGCCGAACTCTTTGCCGAGGTTTGTGCACCATTGATATACAGACAGAAAAACGCCCCGCCGGTATGGATCACCGCGGGGCGTTTTACTGCGCGCTTGGTTAGGGTCCGTCCCACACCGACATGTCGGACGGGTACTTGCTGCAATTCTCGGTGCCCTTGGCGACGACACCTTTGTTGTTGAAGAAGATCTTGCCCCAGTTGGGCCACTGAGACGTCAGGGCCTCGGGCGGGTAGTTCACCGCGAAGACCTCAGACTCGGCGCGGCGACCCGCGTAGTCCTTGGCAAAGAACTCATGAATCCGGTCAATTGTCGCCTGCTGCACATAATCGGGCTTGTTGTTCTTATCGATCATGTATCGCGTGTAGTAGATCGGGTCATAATCGCGGACCGCGGCCAGGTACTGTTCGGCAGTACACGTGGTCTTCAGCATCCGGCGGGGAAT
Source organism: Mycobacterium sp. D16Q16 (assembly GCF_002013745.1). Lineage (NCBI taxonomy): Bacteria > Bacillati > Actinomycetota > Actinomycetes > Mycobacteriales > Mycobacteriaceae > Mycobacterium > Mycobacterium sp. D16Q16. The sequence goes on along the minus strand of NZ_MAEY01000026.1, from coordinate 76,168 downwards.
TGGGTAGTCATCGGTGGAGTCCGCGGACGCAATCGCGGGGAATGTGCTCGCGGCGATTCCCGCGGTGACTATCGCAATTCCGGCAGCGCGGAATGGACCGCGAATATTGCTACGAATGGAGTTCAGGCGCATGGCGCCATTGTAGCGGTTTTCACGCAGGTCCGGGGTGCGAAAGTGACTAATTTGACTCTTGTTATGAGTTGAAGTGACCGCAGGTGACAGAGTCGTTGACGGGCCCATTGAAGATCCCCAGAGCCGGGGGCACCGTGAGGTCCTGGGAGTCGACCACGACGTCGTCGACCTGCACTTCACAGTGCAATCCGACGCCGTAGGGAGGTAGCACCCGAACGGTCATCCCGGCCTGCGCGGGGTCCTCCATCACGAGGTTCACCTCCCAGGATTCACCCGGCCCCAGACGGGGTTGCTCGGTCCGCCGATCCACCGGATCGGTCTTGAACGTCACGGAGATACCGCGGCCGAGCCCATCGACGCGGGCGATGTAGCTGATGTTGTGCAGCTCGGCTGCGGAGACTGGTGCTGCCGGAAGCGCGAGCGTGACCGCCGCTGCCCCGGCAGCGCCTAGCCCTCGGAGGAGGTGGCGCATACCGGTATCCTACCGGCGCCCAAGAAGCGGAGGCAACGCGATCACTCCAGGTCAGCAGGGTCTTCGGTGTGATGCACGCCGAGTTGCTCGCAGGCCGTATTCAGCACCCGCTGCACAGCCAAGGTGTCCGCGAGAGGCATCACCGTGCTCTGTGTTCGGCCGTCGAGCAGGCATCTGGTGACCTCGGCGAGTTCGTGACTGTAACCGCCGCCAACGGGCGGTTTCACGATTGCCTCGGGATCAGATCCCTTGCGGTGCAACACGATCTCGCGCGGGTGATGGAAACGGGGGAGAATGTCTATCCAGCCCTCGGTACCGAAGATGCGGGCTTGACCCGGCGTGAAATGCAGCAGTGAGCACAGCAAGGTGGCGGTGCGTCCGTCGTCGTAGCGCAGCAACAGACCGGCCTCGGCGTCCACCCCGGTGGGAGACAACGAACCGTGTGCCACCACCGCCGCTGGATCGCCGAGGAAGTACTGGGCAAGGGAAACCACGTAAACGCCAAGGTCCAGTAGTGCTCCGCCGCCCAGCGCGGGATTGAACAACCGGTCGTCGGGATCAAACGGGCGGTCGACCCCGAGGTCCGCCTGCACCTGACGGACCTCGCCGATGGCCCCGTCATCGACAAGTTTCTTGGCCGCGACGATCGCCGGCTGAAACCGTGTCCACATCGCCTCCATCGCAAAAACGCCACGGGCCCTTGCGATGTCGATGATCTCTTGGGCTCCGGACACCGTCGCGGTGAAGGTCTTCTCGACCAGGATCGCCTTGCCTGCGGTGAGCGCCGCGATGGCGGCCTGCCGATGCTGGGGGTGAGGGGTGGCGATGTACACAGCGTCGATATCGGGGTCGGAGAGCAGCTCCCGGTAGGAGCCGAAGGCACGTGGAATTCGGTGTGTTTCCGCAAAGTCCCGGGCGCGCTGGACCGACCGGGAGGCAACGGCCACCAGCTCGGCTCCCGGTGTGAGCGGGAAGTCGCGGGCCACACTTCCCGCAATACGGCCCGGTCCGATGATTCCCCAGCGAATGGCTTCAGGCATGAGCGGCTCCGTTCGGGTCGCGCCAGGTCAACGGCATTCCGGCCGCGGCGAGCCATGCGTTCAAGTCATGCCCGTGCCTAGCGAGGTGGCTGATGGTCGTGGCCGCCCGGCGGACGGCGAGTTCTGTTGTGGCAGTGGATAACAATCCTGCCTTATGCGCCTCGAGCAACTCGTCTACATCCGTCAATTCGGTTTCACGTCCGCAGCGCACCACGAGGTCAAGATAGTGGTCGACAGCCACCCATTGTGACGGCCCGGGGACGAAGTCGCCGACATCAAGATAGAAGTCCTGATCGCGCTCGTAGCCCGGACTGAAGTGGAAGATGTTCGCACGCAGTCCCAGCGTCGGGAGCAGCCAGGATTCCAGATAGTGAAACTGCGCCCGGCCGGGCGTCGGGCGAGCCATGAAGAGTCCCCAGGGCTCTATCCGGTACTCGTCCACAGACCGCACGATTCCCTTGGGGTCGGTGTTCGTCATCGCATCGAGGTCGAAGACCTCGCGTTTGGGCGGGTGCACGCTGGTTTCCTACCTGCCTTCCGCATTGGTAGTAGAGGGGATGTCGGACCCTCGGCTTACTCTGGGCTCATGGCTTTCGCAACAGAACACCCCATCGTTGCGCATTCCGAGTACCGCCCAGTCACGGACATCCTGCGTGCCGATGCGCGATTCGAGGTCGTCAGTGAGTATGAGCCCGCGGGTGACCAGCCCGGTGCCATCGCCGAGCTCGAACGCAGAGTCCGGGCGGGGGAGAAGGATGTCGTGCTGCTCGGTGCCACAGGCACCGGTAAGTCGGCGACCACGGCCTGGCTCATCGAGCGGCTGCAACGGCCGACGCTCGTCATGGCGCCGAACAAGACTCTCGCCGCGCAGCTGGCCAATGAGCTCCGGGAGATGCTGCCGCACAATGCTGTCGAGTACTTCGTGTCGTACTACGACTACTACCAGCCAGAAGCGTATATCGCCCAGACCGACACCTACATCGAGAAGGACAGCTCCATCAACGACGATGTGGAGCGCTTGCGGCACTCCGCGACGTCCAACCTGCTGTCCCGGCGGGACGTGGTGGTGGTGGCATCGGTCTCGTGCATCTACGGTCTGGGCACCCCGCAGTCCTATTTGGATCGCTCCGTGCAATTGGATGTCGGGCTCGAAGTGCCCCGGGACGCGCTGCTGCGGTTACTGGTCGACATGCAGTACAACCGCAATGACGTGGCATTCACGCGGGGCACCTTCCGGGTCCGCGGCGACACCGTCGAGATCATTCCCTCGTATGAGGAGCTGGCGGTCCGTATCGAGTTCTTCGGTGACGAGGTCGAGGCGCTCTACTATCTGCATCCGCTTACCGGAGACGTTGTGCGTCAAACTGATTCGTTGCGGATCTTTCCGGCCACACATTATGTGGCGGGGCCGGACCGGATGGAGAAGGCGCTCGTTGGTGTCGAGCGGGAGCTTGAGGAACGCCTATCCGAGCTGGAAGGCCAGGGCAAGCTGCTGGAGGCCCAGCGACTGCGGATGCGCACCAACTACGACATCGAGATGATGCGCAATGTTGGCTTCTGCTCGGGTATCGAGAACTACTCGCGGCATATCGACGGGCGCGGCGCCGGTACGCCACCCGCCACGCTGCTGGACTACTTTCCGGACGACTTTCTGCTCGTCATCGACGAGTCGCATGTGACGGTTCCGCAGATCGGCGCCATGTACGAGGGCGACATGTCGCGTAAACGGAACCTGGTGGACTTCGGCTTCCGGTTGCCGTCGGCGGTGGACAACCGTCCCCTTACCTGGGAGGAGTTCTCCCAGCGAATTGGGCAGACCGTGTATCTGTCAGCGACGCCCGGGAACTATGAGCGCAGCGCCGCCGGCGGCGAGTTCGTGGAACAGGTGATCCGGCCCACCGGGCTGGTGGATCCGAAGGTGATCGTCAAACCCACCAAGGGACAGATCGACGATCTCATCGCCTCGATTCGTCAACGCACCGAGGCCGATGAGCGCGTGCTGGTCACGACGCTGACGAAGAAGATGGCCGAGGACCTCACCGACTACCTGTTGGAGATGGGTATTCGGGTGCGTTACCTGCATTCGGAGGTCGACACCCTGCGGCGGGTGGAGCTGCTGCGTCAGCTCCGGCTCGGCGAGTACGACGTCCTCGTCGGTATCAACCTCCTTCGGGAGGGTCTGGACCTGCCCGAGGTGTCGTTGGTCGCTATTCTCGACGCCGACAAGGAGGGATTCCTGCGGTCCAGCAGGAGTTTGATTCAGACCATCGGACGCGCCGCGCGCAACGTCTCCGGTGAGGTGCACATGTACGCCGACACCATGACGGACTCGATGAAAGAGGCCATCGACGAGACCGACCGGCGGCGTGCCAAGCAGGTCGCCTACAACGAGGCGAACGGGATAGACCCACAGCCATTGCGCAAGAAGATCGCTGACATTCTCGACCAGGTATACCGCGAAGCCGAAGACACCGAGGAAGTGGCGGTGGGTGGATCCGGCCGCAACTCCAGTCGCGGTAGGCGGGCACAGGGCGAGCCGGGTCGCGCGGTGAGTGCCGGGGTGTTCGAAGGCCGCGACACCAAGAGCATGCCCCGCGCGCAGCTGGCCGACCTGATCAAGGACATGACCGAGCAGATGATGGCGGCGGCGCGTGATCTTCAGTTCGAGCTCGCGGCGCGCTTCCGTGACGAAATCGCGGATCTGAAGAAGGAATTACGCGGTATGGACGCCGCGGGCCTCAAGTAATCAGCACGGCTCGGCGAGCAGGAGCGCACCGGTCGACCCGTCCTCGGCAAGTACGTCGGCGGGATTGAACAGTGTGCACTTGGTCATCGAAAGACACCCGCAGCCGATGCACCCGGTGAGCTTCTCCTGCATATCTGCGATGGCGTTCTTGCGCTCTTCCAGATGCGAATGCCACTGGCGCGAGATTCGTTGCCAGTCACGAGTACTCGGTGCCCGGTCATCCGGGAGGCTCGACAGCACCTCGGCGACCTCCGATAACGGGATGCCGAATCCTGTGGCGACCCGGATCAGTGAGATGCGGCGCAACGCATGGCGGCGGAACACCCGTGCGTTGCCGGACGTGCGCTCGGCGGGGATCAGGCCGATGTCGGCGTAGTACCGCACCGCGGATACCGCGATTCCGGAACGCCTGGCCACCTCTCCGATCGGCAACAGCTCGGCCTTGTCCTTCATCAGGCCTCCTTGATCTCAAGTGCACTTTAGCTCATAGCGTGTCGGCATGACCCACGACGTGGCGACCGGCAGCTGGCGGGATCTGTTGTGCGGGCGACAACTCGGCATTGTTACGGTGCTCGCCGGGGGAGTGGCGCTGTACGCGACCAATGTGTACCTCACCACCAGTCTGTTGCCGAGCGCCGTTGCCGATATCGGTGGAGAACGTTTCTACGCGTGGGTGACAACGCTGTATCTGATTGCCTCGGTGAGTGCCGCCACGGTGGTGAGCCCCCTTCTTGGCTGGGCCGGCCCACGCGGCTCCTATCTACTCGCGTTCAGTGCGTTCGCTGCAGGCACCGTCATATGTGCGGTAGCTCCAGGAATGCAGGTCATGCTTGCCGGGCGCGCGGTCCAGGGCGCGGCGGGCGGGCTGCTGGCCGGACTCGCCTATGCTGTCATCAATCTTGCACTGCCACAGCGGCTATGGACACGCGCTTCGGCGCTCACGTCGGCGATGTGGGGCGTGGGTACCTTTGTGGGCCCCGCGGCCGGTGGGCTGTTCGCGCAATTCGGGTTGTGGCGGTGGGCGTTCGTGTCGTTGACGGTGATCACCCTCGGCATCGCCGCCATGGTGCCCTATGTGCTGACGCGACCGGAGAGTGCGAACACCGAGGCTGCCCGGTATAGCGTTCCGGTGCGGTCCCTGCTGGTGCTCACGACAGCTGCCAGCCTGGTGGCCGTGGCCGGGCTCCAGTCCTCGCTGCCGGTCATGGTGGGCCTGATCGCCGGCGCGGCCGCACTGGTGGTCCTGTTCGTCACACTCGATCGCCGCTCTACGGCGTGGGTACTGCCCAGGGCGGTCTTCGCACGTAACCCGCTGAAGTGGATCTACCTGACCATCGCGGTGCTGGCGGTGGCCTCGATGGTCGAGACGTACATTCCGTTCTTTGGTCAGCGCCTCGGACACCTGGTCCCTGTTGCCGCCGGATTCCTCGGGGCCACCTTGGCATTCGGGTGGACCGTCGGCGAAATGATCAGCGCATCGGCCACGGCACGGACCGTCGCACGTGTGGTGACGGTCGCGCCCTTGGTGGTTGCCGCAGGGCTGATCCTGGCCGGTGTACTGCAGCGTGATGGCGCCAGCGTCCCGGAGATAACACTGTGGGCGGTCGGTTTCGCGGTGACGGGTGCCGGTATCGGCATGGCCTGGCCGCACCTGGCATCCGCGGCGATGTCGGTGTCGTCCGATCCGGCCGAAAGCGGTGCGGCCGCAGCCGCCATCAGCACCGTGCAGCTGATCGCCGGAGCCTTCGGTGCCGGCCTGGCCGGAGTGCTCGTCAATCTCGGTGGATCGGCCACGCGCGGTGCGCACCTACTGTTCCTGGGGTTCGCCGCATTGGTGCTCTCGGGTGTTGTGGTGTCCTCCAGGGTGTTTCGCGCAGGCCCCGGTCCCGGCCGGACAGCTGACGTGACGGATAAGCTAGCGGAAGGCACGGTTCGGGTCCCTCGGTGAGCGTCACGGGTGTATGAACGAAGCCATGCATCGGATTCTCGCCCTGACCGCCGCCGTGCTCACCATCGCCTCCTGCGGGACACCGCAGAATGAGGGCTCACCGGCAAGTAGCGCTCCCTCCGCCACCGACGATCGCGGGGCGTTTCGCGATCTGTATCGGGAGTTGATCGAGACCAATACCACCGCATCGCAGGGGAGTTGCACCGAGGCCGCACAGAAGATGGCCGACCGTCTCAAGTCCGCCGGATACACCGACAAGGACCTGGTGCTGTTCAGCCCGCCCGATCACCCCAAGGACGGCGGACTTGTCGCGACGCTTGCCGGGTCCGATGCGGGTGCCAAACCCATTCTGTTGCTGGCACATATCGATGTTGTCGAAGCCAAACGTGAGGACTGGAAGCGTGATCCGTTCACCCTCGTCGAGGAGAACGGATACTTCTATGCCCGCGGTGCCGAGGACGACAAGGCAATGGCCGCGATCTTCGTGGACAGCCTCATGCGGTACCGCGCAGAGAACTTCGTGCCGAAACGCCCGATTCGCGTGGCCCTGACCTGCGGTGAGGAAGGTGGTGGGCAGGTCAACGGTGCCGAGTGGCTCCATCAAAACCGGCCCGAGCTCGTGGACGCCGAGTTCGTCGTCAATGAAGGTGCCGGGGGCGACCTCGGCGAAGACAACAATCCCATCCTGCTGGAGATCCAGGCGGGCCAGAAGATCTACCAAGACTTCACCCTGGAGGTCACCGACGAGGGTGGACACAGCAGCCAGCCCCGGCCGTTCAACGCGATACAGGCACTCGGGGCCGGCCTGGACCGGCTCGCCGCCGCGCCGTTCCCCGTCCAGCTCAACGACGTGACCCGGGCCTACTTCACGGCACAGGCCCCGCTGCAACCGGGAGAGGTGGGTCACGCGATGTCGGCGATTGTCGCCAACCCGCAAGACCCGGCGGCGGCATCTGTGCTGTCCAGGAACCCGTTGTACAACGCGATGCTGCGCACCACCTGCGTCCCCACGAAAATCGAAGGCGGACATGCCAACAACGCGCTACCGCAACGCGCCACCGCGAATGTGAACTGCCGCATACTGCCCGGCAGCGGCGCCGGGTCGGTTCAAGAGGCGGTTCAAGGGGCCATCGTGAAGGCCGTCAATGACCCCAAGATCACGGTGAAGCCCACCGAGGCCTTCCGCACCAACGTGGCCAGTGTTCCCCCGCTGACGCCACGGATCGTCGATCCCATCAAGGCCGTCGCCGGATCGATGTGGCCCGGTGTACCGCTGGTCCCCACCATGTCCACCGGAGCAACCGATGCCATCTACTTCGGGAAGACTCCGGTGTATGGCCTCAGTGGCATATTCGCCCAGCCCGGAGAGACCCACGCGCATGGCCTCGATGAGAGAATCCAGGTGAAGTCCCTGTACGACGGACGGGCATTTCTCTATCAAATCGTCAGGCTTTACTCCAACGGTGCATGACCGCGTGGCGTAATGACGCGTGATCGTCCTCATATCCGGATTGAGGCGCAGGCCATACCTGTACGCGCACCCGGCGAGGGAAAATCACGCGCATAGCCCGACACAATCAGCCAAATGGCGCATGGCCGGGGCCCTTCCCGGCTAATCTCATCTGGCCTGGTCAAATGGAACTGGAGGACCTTTCATGAGTGCATACAGCACTGTCGTTGTCGGTACCGACGGATCGGATTCGTCGTACCGGGCGGTCGACCGCGCTGGAGCCATCGCGGGCGCTGCCGGTGCCAAGCTCATCGTCGCGACCGCGTACTTCCCAGAGAACAACCCACACTCGGCCGATGTACTCAAGGATGACGCGTACAAGGTCACCGGCAAGGCACCCGTCTACGACATCCTGCGCACCGCTCGCGAGCGCGCCGGAGCGGCGGGCGCGACGAGCGTGGAAGAACGCTCGATCGAGGGAGCGCCGGTGGACGCGCTGCTGGATCTGGTGGTGGATTCCAAGGCTGATCTGCTGGTCGTCGGCAATGTCGGTCTGAACACCATCGCCGGACGCCTGCTGGGTTCGGTTCCCTCCGATGTCGCGCGTCGCTCCAGGTGCGACGTACTGATCGTTCACACCACCTAAGACCCGGCGCGCGCGAACGGGGCCGGCTTACCAGCCTCGTTCGCGCCACTCGCCGAGCGATCCGCGCTCGGCGCCCAGGGTGGTGTCATCTCCATGTCCGGGGTAGACCACCGTGGAATCGGGGTATGCGCCGAATAGGCGCTCGCCGACATCGTCGAGCAACTGATTGAAGTCTTCGGGGCTGAAGGTCTTTCCGACACCACCTGGAAAGAGCGAATCCCCGGTGAACAGGTGGGTCACACCCCCGGCGGTGAACGCCAGGGCCACCGAGCCCGGCGTGTGCCCGCGCAGGTGGATCACATCGAAATGCAGGTCGCCGATATCGAAGCTGTCGCCCCCTGCCAGCAGCGTCGCGGGGGGCACCGGAAGCGGTCCGGCATCCAAATCATGCGCGGCACTAGGGGATTGGGTCTTGTCCACGATCGCCTCAAGGGCCTGCCAGTGATCAAAGTGTTGATGTGTGGTGACAATGAGTGCGACGTTCGGGGCGTTCTCGTCCAGCAGAGTGGCCAGCCGTTCCGCATCGTTGGCGGCGTCGATCAGGAGTGACTTGCCGGTGTTCGCGCATGTCACGATGTATGCGTTGTTGTCCATCGGCCCCACCGAGGCCTTGATGATGGTTGCGCCGTCCACGGTGCGACGAGCCACGCCGGAGCCCGGCTCGATGTGGCCCGAGTAGTCGTCATCGATGGTGATCGAGGTCATGGTTTCACCGTAGTGGCCCCTCGTGACGCGAGGGTTGTCGGTGCCTCGTCCTAGCATGGAGTCGACGACTCGGCCCGCCTGGATTCCGCATGGGACTACAGGGGCTGAGCGATGCGAAAACACCTGCACATTGGGGCAGTGTGAAAGGAGACAGGTGGCCGACCGTCTGATCGTGCGGGGCGCGCGTGAGCACAACCTGCGCGGTATTGACCTTGACCTACCCCGAGACAGCCTTATCGTCTTCACGGGTCTCTCCGGATCCGGGAAGTCGAGCCTGGCCTTCGACACCATCTTCGCCGAGGGACAACGCAGGTACGTCGAGTCGCTGTCCGCGTATGCCCGCCAGTTCCTGGGGCAGATGGACAAGCCCGATGTCGATTTCATCGAGGGGCTGTCTCCCGCGGTCTCCATCGACCAGAAATCCACCAACCGCAACCCGCGGTCCACCGTGGGCACCATCACCGAGGTCTACGACTACCTGCGTCTGCTGTACGCGCGGGCCGGCACACCGCATTGCCCGGTATGCGGGGAGAAGATCGCCAAGCAGACCCCGCAGCAGATCGTCGACCAGGTGCTGGACATGGAGGAGGGCCTGCGATTCCAGGTGCTCGCTCCCGTGGTGCGCACACGTAAGGGCGAGTTCGTCGATCTCTTCGAACAGCTGAACTCCCAGGGATACAGCCGCATTCGGGTTGACGGCGTGGTGCATTCGCTCACCGATCCGCCCAAGCTCAAGAAGCAAGAGAAGCACGACATCGAGGTGGTCATCGACCGTCTCGCCGTCAAGAGCAGCGCCAAACAGCGCCTGACGGACTCGGTGGAGACGGCCCTGCGCCTTGCCGACGGCATCGTGGTACTCGAGTTCGTCGATGCCGATGAGGACTCTCCGCAGCGCGAACGCAGGTTCTCCGAGAAACTCGCCTGCCCCAATGGCCACCCGCTCGCCGTGGACGATCTTGAACCACGGTCGTTTTCCTTCAACTCGCCCTACGGCGCCTGCCCCGAGTGCACCGGGCTGGGAATCAAGAAGGAAGTCGACCCGGACCTGGTGGTCCCCGACCCGGACATGACCCTCGCCGAGGGCGCCATCGCGCCCTGGTCGATGGGCCAGAACGCCGACTACTTCGTCCGGCTCATGGCCGGGCTGGGCGACGCCCTCGGATTCGACGTGGACACCCCATGGAAGAAGCTTCCGGCCGCGGCCAAAAAGGCGCTCCTGGACGGCTCGTCCGAGCAGGTCCATGTCCGATACAAGAACCGGTACGGCCGCACGCGTTCCTACTACGCCGAATTCGAAGGCGTACTGGCCTTTCTGCAACGGCGCATGGAGCAGACAGAGTCGGAATGGGCCAAGGAGCGCTATGAGGGTTTCATGCGGGACATCCCGTGCCCCGAGTGCAACGGGACCCGGCTCAAGCCGGAAATTCTTTCCGTCACTCTGACCGCCGGAGAGCACGGCACCAAGTCGATCGCAGAGGTCTGTGACCTGTCCATCGCCGAGTGCGCGCAGTTCCTCAACGGGTTGACACTCGGGCACCGTGAACAAGCCATTGCCGGGCAGGTGCTCAAGGAAGTCCAGTTCCGGCTGGGTTTTCTGCTGGACGTCGGCCTGCAGTACTTGTCGTTGTCGCGCGCTGCGGGCACGTTGTCCGGTGGCGAGGCACAGCGCATCCGCCTGGCCACTCAGATCGGCTCGGGGTTGGTGGGCGTGCTCTACGTGCTCGACGAGCCGTCGATCGGTCTGCACCAGCGCGATAACCGCAGACTCATCGAAACACTCACGCGGCTTAGGGATCTCGGCAACACGTTGATCGTCGTGGAGCACGACGAGGACACCATCAAACACGCCGATTGGGTCGTCGATATCGGACCGGCCGCGGGGGAGCACGGCGGGCAGGTGGTGCACAGTGGCACCTACGCCGAGCTGCTGAAAAACAAGAACTCCGTCACCGGCTCGTATCTTTCTGGCGCGGAAAGCATTCCGCTGCCTCTGATGCGTCGCACGATCGATTCCAAGCGTCAGGTCACGGTGGTCGGCGCGCGTGAGCACAACCTCAAGGACATTGACGTCCCCTTCCCGCTCGGGGTACTGACCTCGGTCACCGGAGTGTCCGGTTCGGGGAAGTCGACACTGGTCAACGACATCCTCGCCACCGTGTTGGCCAACAAACTCAACGGTGCACGCCAAGTGCCCGGGCGGCACACCCGGGTGACCGGTTTGGACCAGGTTGACAAGCTCGTACGGGTCGACCAGTCGCCGATTGGCCGCACACCGCGTTCGAATCCCGCGACCTACACCGGGGTCTTCGACAAGATTCGTACGCTGTTCGCGGCGACCACCGAGGCCAAGGTGCGCGGTTACCAGCCCGGCCGGTTCTCCTTCAACGTCAAGGGCGGTCGCTGCGAGGCCTGCACGGGTGACGGCACCATCAAGATCGAGATGAACTTCCTGCCGGATGTGTACGTGCCATGCGAGGTGTGCCACGGCGCCCGCTACAACCGGGAAACGCTCGAGGTCCACTACAAGGGCAAGACCATCGCGCAGGTGCTGGACATGCCCATCGAGGAAGCCGCCGAATTCTTCGAGCCCATCACCTCTATCCACCGGTATCTGAACACGCTGGTGGAAGTCGGCCTGGGCTATGTGCGGCTGGGACAGCCGGCTCCGACGCTCTCCGGCGGTGAGGCGCAGCGCGTCAAGCTGGCCGCCGAGCTGCAGAAGCGCTCAACGGGCAAGACCGTGTACATCCTCGACGAGCCCACCACCGGTCTTCATTTCGAGGACATCCGCAAGCTGCTCACCGTGATCAACGGTCTGGTCGACAAGGGCAACACCGTCATCGTGATCGAGCACAACCTGGATGTCGTCAAGACGTCGGACTGGGTCATCGACATGGGCCCCGAAGGCGGATCGGGCGGCGGCACCGTGGTGGCGCAGGGCGCACCCGAGGCGGTGGCACAGACCGCGGGCAGCTATACCGGTGAGTTCCTGGCAGACCTATTGCCCAAGCCAGTCAGGAACGGTAAGACCCCCGCGAAGGCCCCGGCCAAGAGCACTGGAAAGCCGCCCGCCAAACCGCGTACCAGGAAGGTTGTCACGCCGGTCTAGGGTGGCATTCATGACTGACGCGGCAGTTGGTGAACCGTTCGTTCGTATCCTCGCCAACCTCGCGGAATCGTCGCCGGATGCCCCGGCGATTACCTGCGGTACCGAGTCGGTCACGAGGGCGGAACTGGAGCGTCGTGCCACCGCCCTGGCACACGCGTATCACCGCCTCGGCGTACGGCAGGGCGACCTCGTCACCATCGGATTGCCCAACTCGGTGGAGTTCTTCGCCGCTCAGATCGCGGTATGGAAGCTCGGCGCCACCCCTCAGCCGGTGTCGTGGCGCCTGCCGCTCGCGGAACGCCGGGCAATCGTCGAGCTCGCCGATTCCGCTCTCGTGGTGGGGGTGGATCCGGCCGATCATCCGGATCGCGTGTGTGTGCAGGCAGGATTCGAACCCCTAGCCGAAGATCAGGCCGCCGGGCCATTGCCTGAGGTGGTATCGCCGGCCTGGAAGGCGCCGACCTCCGGAGGCAGTACCGGGCGCCCCAAGATCATTCTCGCCCCCAGTCCCGCAGCCATCACCGGCCCGGCTGCCGGTGAGATGATGGGCATGCTGCCGGGTGATGCCCAGCTCGTCGCTGGTCCGCTGTATCACAATGCGCCGCTGATGTTTTCGTCATACGGGCTGCTGCTGGGCCATCATCTGATCGTCCAGCCGAAGTTTGACGCGCTGCAAGCGCTCGAACTGATCGACACACACAAGGTCACCTGGTTGCAGGTGGTACCCACGATGATGTCGCGAATACTGCGTGAGGTTCGGCAGCATCCCGGTCAATTCGACCTGTCCACCATTCGGGTGCTGTGGCACATGGCCGCTCCGTGTCCGGTGTGGCTGAAACAAGCATGGATCGATCTGCTGGGCCCCGAGGTGATCTGGGAGTTGTACGCCGGCACCGAGGCCATCGGCGGAACCATCATCACCGGACCGGAATGGCTGGCCCACCGCGGCTCCGTCGGCAAGCCTGCGCTCGGTGAACTGACGATCCTGGACGAGGAGGGAAATCCGTTGCCTTCCGGGGAGGTGGGGGAGATCTTCATGCGCCCGTGGGAAGGGACTCCCAAGCCCTACAAATACCTTGGCGCTGAGATCAAGCGGGTCGGAACCTGGGAATCCATCGGCGATCTCGGCTGGCTTGATGACGACGGCTACCTCTACATGAGTGATCGCCGTACCGACCTGATCGTGACAGGCGGAGCGAATGTGTTTCCCGCGGAAGTGGAATCCGTCATGAACGGTTACCCCGGAGTGGTCGACAGTGTCGTCGTGGGCCTACCCGATGACGACCTCGGGCAGATCGTGCACGCGGTTGTACACGCCGAGGGAAACGTGACCGAAGACCAGCTGCGCGACTACCTGCTCGACGAGATTGTCCGGTATAAGGTTCCGCGCACCATCGAGTTTGTCGCGGAGCCGCTGCGTGAGGACTCAGGCAAGGTGCGGCGCAGCCTCATTCGCGAGCAGGCGATTGCCCGTCGGGCCGCGACGGGCTAGCTTCCTCACGCATCGATCTGCGGATTTCCTCGAGCCGCTCGGCCGCTGCGCGGGCCCTGGCGTCGAACTGCTCCTCGACCGCGCGGCCCTCGTCGCTTTCGGCGTCCAGCTCAGCGGACCCGGCGGCCGTGCCGGATCGGGTTTCGATCTTCTCGCGCACCGACTCGAAGGTCGGCACACCGCTGTCGGTGTATCCCGGATCAGGCGTTTCGGACATACCGCTCGACGCTACTCCGCCGCGCAGAACAGTCAGCGCGGCAACGGCACATCGGGCACCGTGGGCGTGCCGATCCGGCCCGCCATCCAGGGGAGTGCCGAGGTGAACGCCGTCTGCGCGAACGGCCATTTGTGTTCGCCGGGCTTGTGCTGCACCGTGCATGAGATCCCTTGCGCCGCACCGATCTCGCATAGGCGGTGCGCGGCGCGGTCCTGATCGCTCAGTGGAACGGAGGCCGAGGCGCCCGGTGCCGCTCCGGTACTGGTGAGCGCTCCGGACCCCGCTCGGTGCAGTCCGTTGACGTCGAACCATCCGGCGGTGTTCGCATACCGCCCGTGACGTAACATCACCGTTGCCGGATCGAACTGCTCCCACGCCGACGTGTCACCGCCGAAAAGACGGGCAATGGTCTGCGTCTTGTTGCCGGTATTCGGCGACATGTCACCGGCGATGTCCTCGAAGGTGCTGAACAATTCGGGGTGTTTGACGGCAAGCGTTACCGCGCACGTGCCACCCATCGACCAGCCCACCACGCCCCAGTTCTGCGGCCGTGGACTGACTCCGAAGCGCGACACCATGAACGGGACAACGTCCTTGGTGAGATGGTCGGCGGAGTTGCCGCGCGGGCCGTTCACACATTCGGTGTCGTTGTTGAACGAGCCACCGGCGTCGACGAACACCATGACGGGCGCATTCCCGCCATGCTGGCTGGCGAAGGCATCCGCCGCCTCGACCGCGTTCCCGCTGCGAATCCAGTCACTCGGGGTGTTGAACTCGCCGCCGATCATCATGATTGTCGGCAGCTGGGTGCGGGTGGAATCGAACCAGGCCGGGGGCAGGTAGACGATCTCCTGACGATGGCGAAATCCACTGGCATCGGCCGGGATGTCCACCGGTACGAGCTTGCCCTTCGTCATCGTCGGACCGCGGCGCTCCTCGCGAGCGGCCGTCACCGTGGCCATATCGGCCTGGTTGGGCAGCGGGCCGGCGGTCAACTGTGCCCAGCCGGACTGGACGCTGCGCACGTATCCCGTCCATTGATTCAGCATCAGCGATCCGGAAAGGAGCGCGAGCGGCACCGCAGTGATCGCGACCGCGCGACGCCACCAGTGCGCCGTGCGCCAGCCCACCAACAGGACCGTGGCGGCCACTCCGGTGAGTGCGATCCACACCCACAGCATGAGAGGGGCGGGATTTCCCCTGTCGGCCCAGCCCTCGGAGTTGATGTACCAGTACGCCCACACGGCAAGCATGGCGCCGACGGCCACCGCTACGGGTAACCAGCGCTGAAACCACTGACGACTACGCAGTCCTATCGCGATAACGAGCGCGAAACCGGCAATGACCTGCATGGAGACGGGGAAGCTCCCATGTAACAACGAGATGTCATGACCGGACACGCACCCATGATGGCCTAGTTACCTGTGAATTGTCTGTCAGGTATTTGACGAGTCCGGATACGGAATGGGAACGGATTCGCCGTGGTTACCGGGGTTTGGCGAGCGGGAAGGGCAGGGTCTCGCGAATGCTGCGCCCCGTGATGAGCATGACCACGCGGTCGACCCCCATACCCATACCGCCAGTGGGCGCCATCGCGTACTCCATCGCACGCAGGAAGTCCTCGTCGAGTTCCATGGCCTCGGCGTCACCACCCGCCGCGAGAAGTGACTGCTCGTACAGGCGTCGCCGCTGCTCCACCGGGTCGGTCAACTCGGTGTATGCGGTGCCGAGCTCGACACCCCAGGCCACCAGATCCCACCGCTCAGCGAGACCGTCGATGCTCCGGTGCGGGCGCGTCAGCGG
This sequence comes from Mycobacterium sp. D16Q16, assembly GCF_002013745.1. NCBI lineage: Bacteria > Bacillati > Actinomycetota > Actinomycetes > Mycobacteriales > Mycobacteriaceae > Mycobacterium > Mycobacterium sp. D16Q16. The sequence continues at coordinate 60,408 of NZ_MAEY01000026.1, read as the reverse complement.
GGACACCGACACCGGAAAATCGCTGTAGAACGTGGGTGTGGTGGTGTGCTTTTCGACGAGCTGCTCGTAGAGCTCGAGCGTCAGGTGCCCGGCATCCCATCGCGGATTGAACTGCACCTCCGCTGACCGGCAGAACCTTTGCAGCGTAGGCACTTCCGTTGTGGCATCGACCTGTTCGCCGAGGGCTTCCGAGATCGCGTGGTGCACCGGGATGATCGGCCATTCGCCGCTGACGTCGACGGGGATCAGCTTCCCGTCCGCGCCTTCTCCGCCCGCCCGCATCACCACTTCGCTGCCATGCGCCGCCTTCGCGGCGTTCTGGATCAGCTGTTGGGTTGTCTTGGCCCAGGTCAGATAATCGGCATGAGCCTGATATGCCTCCAGCAGGGTGAATTCGGGATTGTGGCTGAAGTCCACACCCTCATTGCGGAAGGCCCGGCCTAGTTCGAAGACCCTTTCCACGCCGCCCACGCAGAGACGCTTGAGATACAGCTCGGGCGCGATGCGCAGATACAGGTCCAGGTTGTAGGCGTTGATATGCGTCAGGAATGGGCGAGCGTTGGCTCCGCCGTGCACCTGCTGCAGGATCGGCGTCTCGACCTCTAAGAATCCCTGTGATAGCAAGGTGTTGCGCAGCGACGTGATGATCGCGCTGCGCGCCGCGATCTGATCTCGGGCCTCGGGGTTGATCGCCAGATCAAGGTATCGAGCGCGCACTCTTGCCTCGGGGTCGGTGAGACCCTTTCGCTTATCGGGCAACGGATGCAAGCACTTACCGATAATTCGCCACGATCGCACCAGCACGGACCGCGTGCCATTGTGCGACTGACCCATGACCCCACTGGCCTCGACCAGGTCGCCGAGATCGATGGCAGCGGTGAACTCTTCATGCAGGAGTGGGTCGTCGATGAGTAGCTGTACCTCTGCCGACCAGTCGCGCAGCTGCGCGAAAAGCACACCGCCATAGTCACGGATGCGCAGCAGGCGACCGCTGACGACGACCTCGGTACCGTCGGCGGCGGCCAGCGCCTCGGCAACGGTGTGGCTGGGCGGCGAGCCGACCGGATAGGCGTCGATTCCTCGCTCCTGCAAGGCCGCAAGCTTGCCAAGCCGCACCTTCACCTGCTCGGGTATCCGCTGCAGTGCCGTTGGCTGAGGCGGCAGGTCGGGCGCGGTGCCATCGTGGTGCAGCAGTCCGGTGGCCACGATGGCCTGCGGCACCGCACTGTATTGACCGGTGTGCCTTGGCTTGTCGCGGTTGCCGAACGGCAAGACCAGGAACCCCTCGGCGATCACCGAAGCGATGCCGATCCGGGGGATGAGCCGGGCGTCCTCGTAGCAGGCGAATCGGGGCACCCATTCGGGTTGATACTTCACGTTGGAGCGGTACAACTGCTCGAACTGCCAGAACCGTGAGGCGAACATCAACACCGAGCGCCACAGCCGGAGCACCGGGCCCGCTCCGATACGGGAGCCGTCCGCGTAGACCGAGCGGAACATCACGAAGTTGAGAGAAACCCGGGTGATTCCCATGGCCTCTGCCCGGGTGAGTAGCTCGGTAACCATGAATTCGATGGTGCCGTTGGGCGATTGACGCGAACGGCGCATCAATTCGAGGGACACCCCATTGGCTCCCCAGGGCACCAGTGACAGCATGGCGACGGCGTTGCCGTCGGGGTCGACCGCCTCCACCAGCAGGCAGTCACCGTCGGTCGAGTCACCCAATCGCCCGAGGGCCATCGAGAATCCGCGTTCGGTGTTGCCGTCGCGCCACATGTCGGCGTTGGCGATGATCTGTTTCGCCTCGTCCGCCGTCAATTCACGATGGCGGCGGATACGCACCGACAGTCCCGAGCGCCGGGCGCGGTTGACGGCCTGGCGGACCGCCGCCATGTGCGGACCTGATATCGAGAATGACCGCGGGTACAGGATTGCCTCGTCGCCGAGTTCGAGTGCGTTCAGGCCGTGTTCGCGGTAGGCAAGCGCACCCTCGGCGCTCGCGCCCATCACCGCGGGCGCCCAGCCGTACGCCTGGCATACCTGTAGCCATGCGGCAATGGCCTGGCTCCATGCTGTTTTGTCCCCGATGGGGTCCGCGCTGACCAGGCAGACGCCGACCTCCACGCGATATGTCACGGCCGCACGGCCGTTGGGCGCGAAGATCACCGCCTTGTCGCGCCGTGTCGCGAAGTATCCGAGGGAATCGTCCTGCCCGTACCGATCCAGTAGCCCCCGAATCAGGGATTCGTCGTCGCCGGTCAGCGCATTGACCGCGCGCTGGGAGCGGAAGAGCACCACGGCCGCGGACATCAGGGCCAGAGCCCCAAACAGACCGAAGAGCCAGTTGAGGAACAGATGCGGATGACCGTCGAAGAACTCGTGGCCGGCGAGGGAGAACCCGGCCACACGGTTCAGCGCCCACCAGAAGCGATCGGATCGCGCCAAGGTCCCCGGAAACATCTCGGTGAGACTCCAGGCGACGACTGTTCCGGGCGTCAATCCACCGATGAGCACGGCAACGGCCTTGACCGTCGCACCGCGCCGCACCTTCGCGTAAAACTCATGCCGCGCGAGGATCAGCAGGATGATCGTGCCGCCGTGGAGCACCAGCCCAAGGATCTCGACGGTGTCGCGATGCTGAATGAAACCGCCGATATTCAGGGCCGACAGCACCGACAGGTTGATCAGCAGGATCCACCACGCCATGCTCTTGCGCACCGCGAGTGCCGCCGCCAGCAGTGACAGCACGAAGGCCCACGCGAGGCTGGTGTCCGGCCAGTCGAACAGATACTCGTCGATAAATGCCCGGGGAACCTGTGTCAGGTGCCGGATGATCGGCGAGATACTCGACAGGAAGATCATCGCCGCGAAGACCCCGACGAGCCACCCGAAGAAGGTCGGTACCCAGTGCAGTGTCGAGGTGGGTGAGGGAATCGGCTTGGGGGTCTTGCCAATTCCCGGGCCGGCTAGTGGCGGTGAGACAGAAACCTCAGATGTCACCTAGCGAGGATAGGCCGTGTAGCTGGGAGTTCACTGACGCTCAGCGCAAGTACTTCTCGCCGGGCCCCTGGCCGGGTTCGTCCGGGACGGCGCTGGCTTCGCGGAACGCCTTCTGCAGACTCTGCAATCCATCGCGGATCGGCGCGGCGTGCGGGCCCAGGTATTCGACCGAGGCCGCCACCAAACCGGCGAGTGCGGTGATCAGCCGGCGGGCCTCGTCGAGATCCCGATGTGGGCTTTCGTCGGGATCGGGGGAGGACAGGCCCAGTTTCTCGGCACTGGAGCTCATCAGCATCACAATGGCCTTGGTGATCACCTCGATCGCCGGGATATCGGCGAGCTCGCGGATCGACTCGGTGAGGGGCACGTCGTGGTCAAGGTCATCGGTCACGGCTGCTAGACTGTCATGCGCGACCGTTCCCGGCTCCGTCGGGGACATCAAGTGGAGTCCCGCTCCCACCGCTGGCCATACGGTACAGCGGTCCGGTCCAGCCACCTCCGGGTGGTTGTTCTGCGATCTGCAGAACGGCGTATGTCGTCGTGACCGGTCGGCTTCGGGCCCTGCCATGAGCAGGGCTTTTCTGTTCGTAATGAGCAGAGTGCTGATGGACCCCGCTTTATGTCCCTGTCGATCTGTGTTTCGGTCACGACAGTTAGAGGACGAGCCAGGGAGGCCACATCAGCACTGAGACCCGCATCAATGAACGCATCCGCGTACCCGAAGTCCGCTTGATCGGCCCGAAAGGCGAACAGGTCGGCATCGTGCGGATCGAAGATGCGCTTCGCGTCGCCGCAGACGCCGATCTCGACCTTGTCGAGGTAGCCCCAGACGCCAGGCCCCCGGTCTGCAAGATCATGGACTACGGCAAGTTCAAGTACGAGACGGCTCTGAAGGAGCGTGAGTCTCGCAAGAACCAGCAGCAGACCGTTGTCAAGGAACAAAAGCTTCGGCCGAAGATCGACGATCACGACTACGAAACCAAGAAGGGCCACGTTGTGCGCTTCTTGGAAGCCGGATCCAAGGTCAAGGTGACGATCATGTTCCGCGGACGCGAACAGTCGAGGCCCGAACTGGGCTACCGGCTGTTGCAGCGGCTCGGCGCAGACGTCGCCGAGTACGGCTTCGTGGAGACCTCCGCGAAGCAGGACGGCCGCAATATGACGATGGTGCTGGCGCCACACCGGGGTGCGAAGACCCGGGCCAAGGCGGCTCAGCAGGCCGAAGCTCCTGCAGGGCCGGCCCCAGCCCAGGCGGCCCCAGCGGCCGAGCAAGCGCCCACCGAACAGACCTAGTACGGAAAACGAAGGACAGGGAACACCAAGATGCCCAAGGCCAAGACCCACAGCGGTGCGTCGAAGCGCTTCCGCACCACCGGTAGCGGAAAGATCGTGCGCCAGAAGGCGAACCGTCGCCACCTGCTGGAGCACAAGCCCACCAGCCGCACCCGTCGTCTCGACGGCCGCGCCGTGGTTGCAGAGAACGACGCCAAGCGCGTCAAGAAGATGCTGACCGGCTAGCAGCCGCGTTCACGACCACCCCAATACACAGCACCTGCATCACTAGAAATCACTAATAAGGAATACTTATGGCACGCGTGAAAAGGGCCGTCAACGCCCAGAAGAAGCGCCGGACAATCCTGAAGGCCTCCAAGGGCTACCGCGGTCAGCGGTCGCGCTTGTACCGCAAGGCCAAGGAACAGCAGCTGCACTCGCTGACCTACGCATACCGGGACCGTCGCGCCCGCAAGGGTGAGTTTCGCAAGCTGTGGATCGCGCGTATCAACGCCGCGGCTCGCGCCAACGACATCACCTACAACCGATTCATCCAGGGCCTGAAGATCGCGGGCGTCGAGGTTGACCGCAAGAACCTCGCCGAGCTGGCTGTCAGCGATGCGGCCGCGTTCACCGCGCTGGTCGAGGTCGCCAAGGCCGCGCTGCCTGAGGACGTCAACGCTCCAGCCGGGGAAGCCGCCTGAGCAACTCGGCTCTGACTGAGCGGTCACAAACAGTGATCGACGCGGTCAAGCTGCACCGGCCCGCCGCCCGTCGGCGGGCCGGTCTTTTTCTGGCGGAGGGCCCCAACCTGGTCGAGGCCGCACTGCGGTCCGGCGCGGTAGAACGTGTCTTCGCGACCGAGGCTGCGGCAGAGCGATTCGCGGGCCTCTTGGTTGACGCACCCATACATCTGGTGACCGAACGTGCCGCGAAAGCATTGTCCGACACCGTGACTCCGGTCGGGCTGGTAGCCGAGTGCCGTTCCATCGCGGCCACGTGGCCTCAGATCGTCGCGCTTTCACCACGGTTCGTCGTTGTCGCCGTTGATATCTCGGAGCCGGGCAACGCGGGCACCCTGATTCGCGTTGCCGACGCGATGGGCGCCGACGCCGTGCTACTGGCTGGTAACAGCGTCGACCCGTTCAACGGCAAGAGCCTGCGTGCCTCGGCGGGCAGCATTTTCAACATCCCCGTCATACCGGAGGGAGATGCGGCGTCGATCGCCGCGGACCTCACCGCGCGGGGTGGGGCAGTGCTGGCCACCACCCTCGACGGCGAGCTGTCGCTCGACGATGCCGATCCGGTGCTGGCCGGGGCCTGTGCCTGGATCTTCGGAAACGAAGCGCACGGGCTCGACAGCGCGACGGCCGCACTGGCGACACATCGGATCAGCATCCCGATGCGCGGGGGAGCCGAAAGCCTCAACCTGGCGAGCGCCGCGTCGATTTGCCTATACGCCACGGCGCGGATGCATCGCGGTCAATAGCCTCCAGTACTATCCGACAAAGCCGTAACGACGAGTACTAGTAACTTCCACGGATCGAGGAACCTAATGCCCGCACCCCTGCAGATCAGGCACTTTCGTGAGTCGGATGTTCCCGACCAGACCGGTAAGACACACGTCATCACCGGCGCGAACAATGGCCTAGGTCTCGTCGCCGCCGAGGCGCTGGCCCGCGCCGGTGCCCGCGTCGTGCTGGCCTGCCGCAACCAGGAGACCGGGCGGGCAGCGCTGGATAAGGTGCGCTCACTGGGGCCCAACGCCGATCATGCGCTGGTCGAACTGGACCTCACCAGCCTTGCCTCCGTGCGGTCCGCCGCGGACGCGATCCGCACCCAGGCGCCCACTGTCGATGTACTGATCAACAACGCCGGCGTCATGGCGATCCCGCTGCGGCGTACCGCCGAGGGATTCGAGATGCAGATCGGTGTCAACCACCTCGGTCACTTCGTCTTGACCGACGCGCTGCTGCCCTCGCTGCTCGCTGCCGACGCACCCCGGGTGGTGTCGCTGGGAAGTGTCGCGCACGCGCAGGGACGCAATCAGCTGAAGGTCGATGATCTGAACTTCACTCAGCGTCGGTACAACCGGATGACCGCATACCGCGCCTCGAAGCTCGCCTGCATGCTGTTTGGCTCGGAGCTGGCCCGCAAGGCCGCCGCCGCAGGATCCTCACTGGTGTCGGTGAATGTGCACCCCGGGGTGGCCGCCACCAACCTGTTCGACTCCATGATCCCGAAGATCCCAGGGCTGCATAAGGCCTTCTACTTCGGCATGGGTCTGGTGCTCCAGGACGAGCGTCAGGGCGCCGAGGCTGAGCTGTACGCGGCGTCGATGCCCGATGTGCAGCCCGACGACTACCTTGGCCCCACTCAACTGACGGGTGCGCGCGGTCCGGTGGCTCGTGCGCCCCGATCCAGCGAGGCACGTGATGCGCAGCTGGCGGCGCGGCTATGGGAGAAGTCGGTAGAGCTCACCGGCGCGAACTACTCCCGCCTCACCGGCTAGGCCCCGCTGCGATCACTCTGAGTGCAACACTCGTGTCGCGCATCGTGGTTCGGCATGATCGGTGCTCGACGCGGGTGTGGCTGAGAGGCTAGGCACCGGCCTGCAAAGCCGTTCACACGGGTTCGAGTCCCGTCACTCGCTCTATTTCGTCGACAAAGAGGCCCCCTGTTCAACAGGGGGCCTCTTTGTCGACATTGGTCCGGGCGCCTAGCCGGCGGCCGGCTCCTCCGCGGCTTTCGGCGGTTGACCATCCGGCGACTCGAGAACCGGAGGGGTTGGCGCTCCCGGCGTCACCGTCGGGGCGGTCGCCTCGATCCCGGCCGCGCTCTGCGGCGGTGCACCGTGCGGATCCTCCAGCGCGGGGTTCTCGTTCCCCGCACCGAACTGCACCCCCGTGGTGCTGGCAGGGGCGGCGGGCGTCGTGCCGCCCTGAATCCCGTACCGCGTGCTGGAAGAGGTCAACACGTTCGCGGGATGAGCGGCATTGCCCAACTTGCTGCCCGGCAGTCCGGCAGCGCCGGCCGCGGGATCGGCGTTGGCGGCGATCTTCACGCCGCGCGCGTCCACCGCGGCCGGCGCCACCGCCGGGAAGTTGTTGTAGATATACGTGTAGCTGCCGGGGGTGGCGGGCAGTGGTGCCGGTACGCCGGGCACGAAAGGTATTCCCGGTGGGTCAGCGAGCGCGGTGGGCGCCGGGAGCGCTCCCAACGCGAGCGCTCCGGCGACACCTGCCATGGCGGCAACGATCTTCCTTTTCGGCACAAGTACCTCCCTAGATCTTGATTGGGTCGCCGTAGATGGCGAACTCAGTGTGCGCCGAGGCGGTCGAGATCCTCAAGTAGACATACGAGCGGATGGTGACATCGCCGCCGCACGCGTCGGCCTTGATGTGCAGATTATCGACATCGAGCATCGCCTTGCCGCTATCACTCAACGCCATGTTGGCCAGGGGGAGGTCGGTGATCACACCAGGCTGCAAGATGGTCTGCACAAACCCGGCGAGACCACCCGAACCACCGACCGACGGACCACCGCTGTAGCCCACAGACCCGGCCAGACCGCCGGTGCCACCGATCTGCAGACCGCTGGAAACGTCTGTCTGACAACCTAGTTGGTATCCCGCGATGAACAGGCTGTCGGTGATCGGGGCGGACCCTCCGGTGGCGATCGCCGTCGCGTCGAAGGTCACGAACGCCTCGCGGGAGTTGGAGGCCTCGGCCAGGTTGGGTACCGAGTTGATGGTCTCGTGGTCGATCCGGATCATCAGCGTCCACCCGTCACGACTTACCTTGGTGTACGTCTGCGGCGCCATGGACACCGGATCGGCCTGGGCCGGAGCCGTAGCCAAGGTACAGATCGCGGTGAACAACGCCATGACGGCGCCGACTCGCTTACGTACTGCCATCTGAGTGCCTCGTTTCCCCTTGCGGATGTGAATGGTGGTGAACCTGTGTCTGAGTTTGGGAGCTATTGCGGCGTCGTCGATTACCGGTCGGTGTGATAGGTCCGTTATCAAGCTGACGGAAAGATACGCCTGCGAAAACACCGCCGCTGATCAAAACTCACAGCCCGTTCACAGGAATCGCCTTGGGGGACAAGCGTCCTCACCCCTGAATTTCCTTCACGGTGAGTTGATGATGTGTTGCTGGACGCCGACAATCGACAAAAGACAGGCTGTCCGAACTAGTTGGTGCGCTGGGCTAATCGCCCGATGAACACCGCGTGTCGGGCCGCTCACGGCACGGTGAACCCGTTGTCCGGACGACGCAGTTTCGTCTGTCAGGCGATAGGAATTTCGCGGCCGAAAATGTGGTCTACGCCACAGAAGTGCCCTGTAAAAGCTGCGTAAACAGGTGTTACGCGACCTCGCGACCACCCCGGATGGCCCACCGGGGAGAGGCCAACGAGAAGGCGGCATGCAACAGCTCGCCCGCACGCGCGCGTACCGCCGTCGGCTGGACCGACGGCGGTACGTAGTGCATGGGCATTCCCCGCCTGTCCCGCGGTGGTGCGGTGATCTTGGGTGCCTCGACGAGGGGTGCATCAGGCGGCAACTCTCCCCGTGCGCGCTTGTATGCCGATACCGCACGCGGATGGAGCCGGATGTCCTCCGGCAGGGGACTGAACGCCAGCTGCACCACTTTGCCAAACAATCGCAGGAGCACTTCGTCACCAGGGGTCCAACGCATGCCGGCCTTCTCGCGCACCGAAGAACTGAACACTCCGGTGGCGACCCAGTTCTGAAATACTCTGGCCGGGGCCCAGATCTGCTGCCAGAGGAAGTCCGGCATCAGTACGTACTTCGGCTTCGGGATCTGAATGTGGAAGATGTCCAACGCGGCCCGATTGATCTCCAGTTGGTCATCACAGACCCGCGCCCAGTACTCCTGGAATTCTTCCCAGGAATTGGGCACCGGCCGCATGCTCATGCCGTACATCCGGTACCACTGGACGTGCTCGGCGAACAGCTGCCGCTTTTCTGCCTCGGTAAGCCCGCCACAGAAGTACTCGGCGGTGTTGATGATGAGCATGAAGAACGTGGCGTGAGCCCAATAGAAGGTCTCCGGATTGAGGGCGTGGTACCGCCGTCCCTTGCCATCGACACCTTTGATGGTGTCGTGGTACCCCCGAATCTGGCGCCCGGTGTCCGCGGCGCGGTCGCCGTCGTAGACCACGCCCATGATGGGAAAGACCGAACGCGTGACCCGTTGCAGAGGTTCGCGCAACAGGATCGAATGATCCTCGACACCGGCGCCCAACTCCGGGTACATGTTCTGGATGGATCCGATCCACACGCCAAGCAGCCCGGTGCGCAGATCTGCGAAGTACTTCCATGTCAGCGAATCTGGGCCCAGCGGTTGCGGTGCGTCGTCCTGATCGATTTCATGCGCTGGCTCGGCGGGCGATCGCGCTCCGGACGCGTGCTCGCGCGCAGATCGCCGAGCACCTCGGCTGGCAGTGGCGGATGTCATCGTTGACCCTCCTGTGTGGTGCCTATCACGCACGATATGGGTGACAACCGACGTTGTCCACGAGTCCCCCTGGGGTATCGGGAACCGTTTGCCAACCGTGTCCGAAGCTCCACGCTGCCGCTACCAGCGCCGACCGACTGTGACCAGGCAGTTGAGGAGGGGCGCCCAGCCATCGCGACACTGGCAACGACGAGATTGCCGCCGCACACCCCAGCACATAGGCTGATGCGGTGGATGTCGAGCCGTCAGGCCTCGATGCCGATCCGGACCGTGAGCACGACACTGGAATCCGTAAGCGCAGGCGAGGCCGCACCCGTGGGCCTGTGCGGCATGACCTCGCCGCGGAGTCGGCAGACAACGCGGTGCCGGCGGAAGACTCCGATCCCACCGAACCCACGTCTCGGCAGATCGCGCGCGCGTCACGTACAGCCGGTGACTGGTTTCGCAAGATGGATCGGGATCCCACCGTCGTGGCGGCGGTACGCCGCGCCCGCCGTTCACTGCCCGGCGACCCATACTTCGGTGATCCTTTGTCCACAAGCGGTTTTGGTGGGGCGAGTGCGGTGGCGCGTGCGGCCGACCGGTTGGTGACCGACAGGGATACCGCGTTCCGCGAGTTCGGGTTCGGCGCGCTGCAGATCTGGCAGGCCTTCACCGAGAAAGTCAGCAAGCAACCGGCCAATCGGGAGGTCACGCTGGTCTTCACCGACCTCGTCGGATTCTCGGGATGGGCACTTGAGGCCGGCGACGAGGCGACCCTGAAATTGCTGCGCCGCGTGGCATCGGTCGCCGAGCCACCCATGCTCAACGCCGGGGGCCAGGTGGTCAAGCGTATGGGTGACGGCATCATGGCCGTCTTCGACGACCCGGTGACGGCCCTACGTGCTGTCCTTCCCGCCCGCGAGGCATTGAGAAACGTTGAAATCCAGGGATATACGCCGCTGATGCGGATCGGCATCCACACCGGGACGCCTCAGCGCATCGGATCGGACTGGCTTGGCGTCGACGTGAACATCGCGGCCCGTGTCATGGAGAGCGCCACCAAGGGTGGCTTGGCGATCTCGCAACCCGCTCTGGCCAAGGTGCCCCTGGTGCTTCTCGATCACTTGGGCCTCTCACCCACGCCCGTCCGGAGACCGCTGTTCTCCAGCAGGCCCGCAGGCGTGCCCGAGAACATGAAGATGTACCCGCTCGAAACTCGCAGGGAACTACCAGCGGCGGGAGATGACGGTCGCGTCTAGACGGTGCGATCATGGGTCATGCGGAGAGTCTGGGCCGCGCTAGTTCGGCTACGAGTGACGATCGCTTATGCGGTCGCGCTGGTCGCGGTGGCCACGGTGCTGGTTGTGGAAGGTCCGCGCGTGCAAGACCGAGTTGTCGCGCATGCCAGTACCAATCTGCACAATCTTCATCAGGGACGGCTGGGGACGCTCATCGGCAGTGCCTTTGTCACCGACGCGGGGCCGATCTATCTATGGCTTCCCGGCTTGATCTGCATTCTCGCCCTCGCTGAGCTTCAATGGCGCAGCGGACGTTTGGCATTGACCTTTGCCCTCGGGCACATAGGCGCAACCCTCATCGTCGGGGTCGGAACGGCGCTGGCGATCTGGATGCACTGGGCCCCGGTATCCCTCGCACGGGCCAGTGACGTAGGGATGAGTTATGGAACGGCCGCCGTCGTCGGGGCACTGACGGCATCGATCCCGCCGCGCTGGCGCGCCTCCTGGATAGCGGGCTGGATCTCCGTCGGCGCCGTGTCCATCGCATGCAACCAAACCTTCACCGAGGTAGGACACCTCACAGCACTTCTCCTCGGAGTGCTCGCCGCACAGACACTTTCCCTGCGCGCACCACGTTGGTCCGCACTTCGATTGGTGCTCTTAGGGTTCGGCGGACTCTTCGCCCTCATGATGTTCTCCGAAGATGGCCAGACCCTCGCCGCGGCGGTACCCACCGCGCTGGCGGCAGTACTCGTCACCCAGTGGGTCAGGTTGCGGCGGAAGCCTCGTGATCAAGTAGCCATCGCTTGATAGGAAGCCCATAGCGGAAGCCTCCCAATGCGCCACCGACTCGGTACACCCGGTGACACGGGACGAACAGCGCCGCCGCGTTACGCGCGCACGCACTGGCGGCGCCACGGATGGCAGCGGGTCGCCCAGCGCGCGCGGCGAACTCGCTGTAGGTGATGGGTGCCTCCGGATCGACACTGCGCAACACGTCCCAGGCATGCATCAGGAAATCTCCGGACTGCTGGGTGACGGGAATCGGGTCGATGGCGGTCAGATCGCCCGCGTGGTAGTCGGTGACAGCCTTGGTGACTTTCCCGAGGTCACGCTTGCGGCTGAGGGTCTGCGGGCGCAACGTCGGATGAATCAGCGCGCGCAGCAGGTCGGGGGAGTCCGTCCACCCCGAGGCCAGGACCGCGCCCGACCCGTCGACGATGGCGGTGAATGGTCCTACCGGGGTGGTCAGTGTCGTGTAGTCGCTCATGAGTTTCCTTTCCGCGTGCGGTTGCGTTGACGTGTCTGCGCGGCGATCCCCTTGCGCCACAGGTGCATAGATACATACGAACGCCACGGCGAGCAGTCACGGGCGGCCGCGAGGTCGATCCCCTCGGCCAACGCGCCGCGGCGCAGCACCAAATCGTGTTCGAGCAGGACATCTGGATCAGCGAGTTGACGCATCACCACGTAGTCCGCGGTCCAGGGTCCGATTCCCTTGATTTCCAACAGCTGCCTACGCATGTCGGCGGCGGCCATGCCCTGATGCAACTCCAGCTTACCCGTCGCAAGCCTGTCCGCTGCTCCGACAATTGCGCCGATCCGTGCCGCTGGACCAGCCAATACCCCCGCGCCCGCTGCGGCGACAGATTCGGTGGTGGGAAACAGGTGAGTCACCCGCCCCGTCATGTCCGTCACTTCCTCACCGAGCGCGGCAACCAGGTTTGCTGTCGCCGTGTTGGCCGCGGACACCGAGATCTGCTGACCGATCATGGTGCGTAACAGCAGCTCTGAACCGTCGACCGTTCCGGGCACCCTGATTCCGGGAGCCTCGGCAACGAGGGGGGTCAGCGCGGGATGCGACGACAATGCGTCATCGACCGCGGCGGGGTCGGCGTCGAGATCAAGAAGGTGACGCAGGCGCGCTACCGCAGGTGCCAAGTCGCGCATATCGGTGAGCTGCAGGTCCGCCCGTACCTGATCGGCGGCCACCGTCAGGGTCACGACGACCGGACCGTGAGGCATCCGCAGTGCCCGGGTGTAGCGCCCCTCGGAAAAGTCTTCGACACCGTGCGCGCAGTGATGTTCCAGCAGCCAGGTGGACCACGCGACGTTATGAGGCTGCCGCAGGGGAAGTTTGAGACTGACACCGCTAGGTGTCGGAGCCGATGTCAGGTCTTCCCGGCGGGGCAACTCGGTCCGCAGCTTCGACGGTGTGGTTGCGAACACCGCCGCAATCGTGTCGTTGAACTGCCGGATACTGGAAAACCCTGCCGCAAAAGCGATATCGGACATGGCCAGCCCGGTCCGCTGAATCAGCAGACGCGCGGTGGTGGCCCGATTCGCCCGTGCCAGGGCCAGCGGGCCCGCGCCGAGCTCAGCCAGCAGGACCCTGTTGAGTTGGCGACTCGAGTATCCCAGGGCACGAGACAAGCCCTCGACACCTTCACGCTCGACTACACCATCGCCGATGAGGCGCATCGCGCGAACAGCTAAGTCGGATTTGACATTCCACAGCGGCGATCCCGGCGCCGCGTCCGGCAGACACCGTCGGCACGCCCGATAGCCATCGGCCTGCGCGGAGGCGGCGGTGGGATGGAATGAGACATTCTGCCGTTTTGGTGTGATGGCAGGACAGGACGGTCGGCAGTAGATTCCCGTGGTGCGAACCGCCGTGTAGAACTGCCCGTCGAATCGGGTGTCACGGGACTGCACGGCCCGGTAGCAGGCCTCCGCGTCAAGTTCCATGCATTCGAGCATGCCTGCCACCACGCCACCGTGCTAGCGGAAATCAGACATTACCGTCGGCTCGGGGTTGTCGCCCAGATTCGGGCGTAGCGACGCCAGGCCAGCAGCGTGATCACCATCGATATCGCGGTGCCCGCTGTCGCCCCGGCCCACCTATGGCGCCATGCGGCCACCAGCGCCGAGACCAGGGCGGTGCTGCCGAGGAGGCTCAACGTGGTGAGGGCGCTATCCGATGTGGGTTTGGTCATCCAGATCTCCTCGCCACGTATGGCGCGAGTGGCAAACGACCTGTCATCCCGGGGCGGCGGTGTCACGACCGGGTTGATCACGAGCCAGACGCCGATGGGGATTGCCCACCGCCACTGCCGGGTCCATACCGGTACGAGCAACAGCGGTGTGCTCGCCCATCGCGACCACGCGCTCACCGGGTGACAATGTCTTTCGAAGATCCAGCGGCGCACTGCTTCGCCATTCACATCGTCGACACTAGGCCGCGCCGGTCATGCCCGTCTGGCATGACCGGAAGGTGGTTAACGCGTCTTACCCTATGATCGGCATCCGTGGCTGATCACTCGCAGGATCCTTCAGTGGACCCATCAGAGAGAACTCTGACGAGCGCCGTTGATGCGGCGCGGGCGGCATTCGACGCCGCGGGCGACCTGGACGCACTCGCGCAGGCGAAGATCGATCATCTGGGGGAGAAGTCGCCCGTGGCACTGGCCCGTCAGGCTCTCGGCGCTCTGCCGAAGGAGCAACGGGCCGAGGCCGGCAAGTTCGTCAACGCCGCGCGCACCCAGGCGCAACAGGCGTACGACGCCAGGCTGGAAGCACTGCGTGCCGAACGTGACGCGGCGGTACTCGTCGCGGAACGTGTCGATGTGACGTTGCCGTCGACACGGCAGGCCATCGGCGCGCGCCATCCGATCACGATTCTCTCCGAACACATCGCGGATACCTTCGTCGCGATGGGCTGGGAGGTGGCCGATGGCCCCGAGGTGGAAACCGAGCATTTCAATTTCGATGCCCTCAACTTCCTGCCCGATCACCCGGCGCGTAGTACGCAGGACACCTTCTACATCGCCCCTGAGGATTCCCGGCAGGTGCTGCGCACACACACCTCACCGGTGCAGGTCCGCACCCTGCTGGCACGCGAGCTGCCCGTCTATGTGATTTCGCTGGGCCGTGCCTTCCGCACCGACGAGATCGACGCCACCCATCTGCCCGCCTTCCATCAGGTAGAAGGGCTCGCGGTGGACCGCGGACTCACCCTGGCCAATCTCAAGGGCACCCTCGACGCATTCGCCCGGGCGATGTTCGGGGCGCAGGCACACACCCGGATGCGTCCACACTTCTTCCCGTTCACCGAACCGTCCGCCGAGGTGGATGTCTGGTTTGAGAACAAGAAGGGTGGTGCGGGCTGGGTTGAATGGGGTGGCTGCGGCATGGTCAACCCGAATGTCCTGCGAGCCAGCGGTATTGATCCCGACGAATACAGCGGTTTCGCATTCGGCATGGGATTGGAGCGCACCCTGCAGTTCCGTAACGGCCTTCCCGACATGCGCGACATGATCGAAGGCGATGTGCGCTTCAGTCTTCCGTTCGGGGTGAGTGCCTGATGCGTATTCCCTACAGCTGGCTTATCGAGGTGCTGCGCGCCGGTGCCCCGGAATTCTCCGCCGCTCCCGCGGATATCGAGGAAGCGCTGATCCGCATCGGCCACGAAGTGGAAGAGGTCATCGTTCCCGGACCGGTTACCGGTCCGCTCGTGGTCGGAAGAGTCGCCCAGATCACCGAGCTCACCGAGTTCAAAAAGCCGATCCGATTCTGCCTGGTCGACGTCGGTGAGGCGGAGCCTCGTGAAATCGTCTGTGGTGCGTCCAACTTCGCGGTCGATGACCTCGTGGTGGTGGCACTTCCGGGTGTCACGTTGCCCGGCGACTTCGCTATCGCGACACGAAAGACCTACGGACACACCTCGGACGGGATGATCTGCTCGACGACCGAGCTCGGGCTCGGGTCGGAATCGGCCGGCATTCTGGTGCTGCCCCCGGGGACCGCCAAGCCTGGTGCCGATGCCATCGAGGTCGTCGGACTTGACGATGCCGTCTTCGATCTGTCGATTACGCCCGATCGTGGATACTGCCTGTCCGTTCGCGGACTGGCACGCGACCTGGCGTGTGCGTACGACCTGGAGTTCGTCGATCCCGCTGCGGTACAGCCGCTCCCGGTCGACGGGCCGTCGCTGCCCGTGCATATCGATGCCGGAACCGGAGTCAAGCGCTTCGGGTTGCGTCCCGTCATCGGCATCGATCCGGCGGCGGTATCGCCATGGTGGCTGCAGCGCCGGCTGATGCTCTGCGGTATCCGGACCATCTCGCCGGCGGTGGACGCCACCAACTACGTGATGCTCGAAATCGGGCATCCCATGCATGCGCACGACAACGCCCGGATCAGCGGGGATTTCCGGGTGCGGTTCGCCACACCCGGTGAAACGGTGGTCACCCTCGACGACGTAGAACGCCCGCTCGAACCCGGCGACGTCCTGATCGCAGACGACGCCGGTGTCACCGCCATCGGTGGTGTGATGGGCGCAGGTAGCACCGAAATGCGCGACGACTCCACGGACGTGCTCCTTGAGGCCGCGGTGTGGGATCCGGCCGCGGTGCTGCGCACTCAACGACGGTTGCACCTGCACAGCGAGGCGGGGCGCCGTTACGAACGTTCCGTCGATCCTGCGATATCCGTTGCTGCGCTTGATCGTTGCGCGTCTCTGCTGCGTGAGATCGCTGGCGGCAGCACGCCTGCCGAGCTCACCGACTGGTCCGCGGACGCGGAAGCCCGGTCTGAGATCGTCATCGCCGCCGACCTGCCGGAACGCGTCGCCGGAGTCACCTACGCCGCGGGAGTGGCAGAGCGCCGGCTCCGTCAGATCGGCGCCGAGGTGGTTGCCGAGGGCGACACACTGCGGGTGACACCGCCGAGCTGGCGCCCCGATATTGTCGAGGGTGCCGACCTGGTCGAGGAGGTACTGCGACTCGAAGGCCTGGAAGACATCCCGTCGATTCTGCCTGCGGCGCCACAAGGCGGCGGTCTCACCCCGACGCAACGCCGTCGCCGTGCGGTAGGGAAGTCGTTGGCCCTCAGCGGATACACCGAGATCTTGCCGATGCCCTTCTTGCCGGCTGGGGTATTCGACGCATGGGGGCTGGACGGCGACGATGCGCGCCGCCGCACCACTAAGGTTCTCAACCCGCTGGAATCCGATCGCCCCGAGCTGGCCAGCACCCTATTGCCTGGTGTGCTCGAAGCCTTGTCGCGCAACATTTCTCGCGGGACCCCCGATGTAGCACTGTTCACCATCGGTCAGGTCGTGCGGCCCACCGCGGACACCCGGGCGATCCCGCTGCTCGATGTCACCGATCGCCCCTCCGAGGCCGAGCTGACCGCACTGCTCGAATCCCTGCCCGCGCAGCCGGTCCATGTGGCGCTTGTGCTGGCCGGGATGCGCGAGCCGAGTGGGCCGTGGGGGCGTGGACGTGCCGCGGATGTCACCGATGCTCTGGAGGCGGCGCGGATCATCGGGCGTGCTGCTCACGTGGATCTTTCGCTGCGGGCCGGCGATGAATTGCCCTGGCACCCAGGGCGGTGCGCAGAGATTGTGGCCGACGGCCAGGTTGTCGGGCATGCCGGTGAGCTGCATCCGGCGGTGATCGAGCGGCTCGGGCTGCCCAAGCGCACATGCGCTCTGGAACTCAACCTCGACGCGCTTCCCGTCACTAATCCGCTTCCCGCGCCAAGGATTTCGCCGTTTCCAGCGGTTCTTCAGGACGTCTCGCTGGTGGTCGCCGAGACGGTGCCTGCTGATGCGGTCACCGAGGCGCTGCGTGACGGCGCGGGTGAGCTGATCGAAGATGTACGGCTCGTGGAGGTCTACACCGGACCGCAAGTGGGCGAAGGCAACAAATCGTTGAACTTCCGGCTGCGTTTCCGGGCGGCTGACCGCACCCTGACAGAAGACGAGGCCACCGCCGCACGGATCACGGCGGTGGCCTCTGCGGCCGAGCGCGTCGGGGCAACCCAACGCGCCTAGCAGGTCTTACTGTCCCCGGCGCTGGTCAGCCTGCTCGCGGTGCTGCTCCTGGCGCTGACGATCGGCACGATCCGACATGGAAGGCTCCCTTCTCGCTCGTTATCGACTGCTGGCGCTATTCGCCAGCTACCTCCACCGTAGCCGTGGGAACGGGGCATTACACCGTTTAGCTCAAGTTGAGGTTGACCGCGAATTCCACGGGATCCTCGAATATATTTGCGCTTGTCTGCATAATGATACAGAATTGGTCTCATGACTACTGGGTTCTCGGTCGCGGTCGCCGGTGCCAGCGGCTACGCCGGCGGTGAGATCTTGCGTCTGCTGCTCGCACATCCGGCGTACGCTGCGGGCCGCCTACGCATCGGGGTGCTGACCGCTGGCTCAAATGCCGGCACCAGCCTCATCGAGCATCACCCGAATCTGACACCTTTGGCTGACCACAAACTACAGCCCACCGATCCCAAACTGTTGCGGGGTCATGACGTGGTGTTTCTCGCGCTCCCGCACGGTTCCTCGGCCAAGATCGCCGATGAGCTGGGGCCGCAGACCCTCATCATCGACTGCGGTGCGGACTTTCGGCTGACCGATGCCGCCGCGTGGCAGCGCTACTACGGCTCAAAGCATGCCGGAAGCTGGCCGTACGGCTTGCCCGAGCTTCCAGGCAAGCGCGATGCCCTGCACGGCACCAGGCGTGTGGCAGTTCCCGGCTGCTATCCGACGGCGGCACTGTTGGCGTTATCTCCCGCGGTGACGGCGGGCCTCGTGGAACCCTCGGCCACCGTGGTGGCGGTGAGTGGCACCACGGGCGCCGGACGTGCCCCCAAGGCCGATCTCTTGGCCTCCGAGGTGATGGGATCCGCGCGCGCCTACAACGTTGCCGGTGCGCATCGGCATACCCCGGAAATCGCTCAGGGACTGAATCATCCTTCGGGCAAGCCGGTCACCGTCTCCTTCACCCCTGTGCTCGTCCCCATGCCCCGCGGCATCCTTGCCACGTGTACAGCGCCGACCACGGCAACCCTGGCTCACATCCGGGAGGCCTACGAGGAGGCATATCGCGATGAGCCGTTCGTCCATGTACTTCCCGAAGGGCAATTGCCCACCACCAAGGCGGTATCGGGGAGCAACGCCGCACACATCGGCCTCGCCGTCGACCCCGATGCGGGTGTGTTGGTGGCGATCGCAGCCATCGACAACCTCGTGAAGGGCACCGCCGGGGCCGCGGTTCAATCCATGAACCTCGCCCTCGGTTGGCCCGAGGGCGACGGTCTGACCTACGTGGGGGTGGCACCGTGACCGATGGTCTTCGCGCCAGCGGCTCATCCGTGACCGCTGCGACGTCACCTCTGGTGCGCACCCAGGGTGTCACCGCGCCCGCAGGTTTCAAGGCGGCCGGAATCGCCGCCGGCATCAAGGCGTCCGGTAGGCCCGATCTTGCCCTGGTCTTCAACGAGGGGCCGGACTACGCCGCGGCGGGCGTATTCACCCGCAACAAGGTGAAGGCCGCACCGGTGCTCTGGTCACAGCAGGTACTCACCACGGGCCGTCTGCGCGCCGTGATTCTCAATTCCGGCGGAGCGAATGCCTGCACCGGACCGCTCGGATTTCAGGACAGCCACGCCACCGCGGAAGAGGTTGCGAAGACCCTCAGCGACTGGGGCACCGAGACCGGGGCCATTGAGGTAGCCGTGTGTTCCACCGGGCTCATCGGCGACCGGCTGCCCATGGACAAGGTGCTGGCCGGGGTGCGGGAAATCGTGCACGAGCTGGCCGGAGGCCTGGGCGGCGGTACCGATGCCGCGCACGCCATCATGACCACCGATACCGTGCCCAAAGAGGCTGCGCTGCACCATAAAGGCGGCTGGACGGTGGGCGGCATGGCCAAAGGCGCGGGCATGCTCGCGCCTTCGCTGGCGACCATGCTCGTGGTCATCACGACCGACGCCGCCGTGCCTGCCGCGCAGCTTGATTCCGCGTTGCGGGCGGCGCGCCCGGGTCTGCGACGACCTGGCCGCGCAGCTGCAGTCCGATGCCGAGGGTGTCACCAAACGGATCCTGATCACCGTCACCGGCGCCGTCAGCGAGGACGACGCGGTCGCCACCGCGCGGACCGTCGCTCGCGACAGTCTTGTCAAGACCGCCCTCTTCGGTTCAGACCCCAACTGGGGTCGGGTGCTCGCAGCGGTGGGAATGGCTCCGATAGACCTCGACCCGGATCGCGTCACCGTGTCATTCAACGGAAACCTGGTATGCGCCAACTGCACCGGCGTCCAGGGTGCCCGTGATATCGACTTGTCCGGGCCGGATGTCGAAGTGCTTATCGACCTCGGCGCCGGAGATCAGACGGCGACCATCCGGACCACCGATCTCTCGCATGCCTACGTCGAAGAGAATTCGGCGTACAGCTCATGAAGGCCCCGAAAAAAGCACGGGTGCTGGCCGAGGCGCTGCCGTGGCTCAAGAAGCTGCACGGCGCCATCGTCGTGATCAAATACGGCGGCAACGCCATGACCGACGACGCCCTGAAAACGGCCTTCGCCGAAGACATGGTCTTCCTCCGCAATTGCGGTATCCATCCTGTCGTCGTACACGGCGGCGGCCCGCAGATCACGTCGATGCTGAAAAAACTCGGCGTGTCCGGCGAGTTCAAGGGCGGTTTCCGGGTCACCACGCCGGAGGTGCTGGACATCGCACGCATGGTGCTGTTCGGCCAGGTCGGCCGCGAGCTCGTCGGGTTGATCAACAGCCACGGACCCTACGCGGTGGGGATCACCGGCGAGGACGCGCAACTGTTCACGGCCGTGCGGCGTACCGCGACCGTAGATGGCGTCGAGACCGATATAGGACTGGTCGGTGATGTGGCACAGGTAAATCCGGAAGCGATCCTCGACTTGATCGATGCCGGACGCATCCCAGTGGTATCCACCCTTGCCCCCGACGCGGACGGTGTGGTCCACAACCTCAATGCCGACACGGCGGCCGGTGCGCTCGCCGAAGCCCTTGGCGCCGAGCGCCTCCTGATGCTCACCGATATCGAGGGGCTGTACACCGACTGGCCGGATCGGGGATCGCTGGTTACCGCTATAGCCGCCGAGGATCTGCGTGGGCTCCTTCCCGCCCTGGAATCGGGGATGATTCCCAAGGTCGAGGCATGTCTGCGTGCGGTAGACGGTGGAGTGCCCAGCGCCCACATCATCGACGGGCGCGTGGAGCATTGCGTCTTGGTCGAACTATTCACCGACGAGGGTGTCGGGACAATCGTCAGGAGCCAATCATGAGCAGTACCAGTGAGACTCAGCAGCGCTGGGAAAACGTCATGATGAACAACTACGGCACACCGCCGGTCGTCCTTGCCGAGGGCGACGGCGCCGTCGTCACCGACGTCGACGGCAAGCGGTACCTGGATCTGTTGGGCGGCATCGCCGTCAACGTATTAGGCCACCGCAACCAGACCGTCATCGATGCCGTCGCACATCAACTCTCCACGCTCGGCCACACGTCGAATCTGTACGCGACGGGTCCTGGCATCGAGCTGTCCGAGGCGCTCATCGCGCGGCTGGGTGTTCCCGGCAGGGTGTTTCTCTGCAACTCCGGCACCGAAGCCAACGAGGCCGCGTTCAAGCTGACCCGCCTGACCGGACGCACGAAAGTCGTAGCGGCCGAGGGCGCCTTCCACGGCCGAACCATGGGGTCGCTCGCCCTCACCGGCCAGCCGTCCAAGCAGGCCCCGTTCGAGCCGCTGCCCGCAGGGGTGGTTCACGTACCCTACGGCGACCTGGCTGCCATCGAGGCTGTAGTCGATGGGGACACCGCCGCGGTCTTCCTGGAACCGATCATGGGTGAAGGCGGAGTGGTGGTTCCGCCGGAGGGCTACCTCGCCGGGGTACGGGAGATCACCGCCCGCCACGGTGCGCTGCTGGTGCTCGACGAGGTACAAACCGGAATTGGGCGTACCGGAACATTTTTCGCGCACCAACAGGTGGGTATTACCCCCGATATCGTCACCCTGGCCAAGGGGCTCGGCGGCGGGCTGCCCATCGGCGCCTGTATCGCGACCGGGGCAGCCGCGGAGCTGCTCACTCCGGGTCTGCACGGCAGCACATTCGGCGGCAATCCCGTGTGTGCGGCGGCGGCTCTGGCGGTCCTGCGGGTCCTCGACGAGCAGAACCTCGTCGACCATGCTGCCGCGGCCGGAAAGTCGTTGAGTCACGCCATCGAAGGGCTGAACCATCCGTTGGTCGCACGGGTGCGTGGCGCCGGACTTCTCCTGGGCGTAGTCCTGACGGAACAACGCGCCAAGGCCGCCGAGGCCGCGGCACGCGAGGCCGGCTTCCTTCTGAACGCCGCCGCACCCGATGTGCTGCGGCTGGCCCCACCGCTGATCATCAGCGATGAACAGATCGGGGAGTTCGTCGCCGCGCTGCCCGGCATCCTCGATACCGCGGCAGGACAGGAGCTGGCATGAGTAATTCGAGGTCAATTCGCCATTTCCTCAGGGATGACGATCTGTCACCGGCCGAGCAGGCCGAAGTCCTGACGCTGGCCGCCGAGCTCAAGAAGGCGCCGTTTTCGCGGCGGCCGCTTGAGGGGCCCCACGGGGTCGCCGTCATCTTCGAGAAGAACTCCACCCGAACCCGCTTCTCCTTCGAGATGGGCATAGCGCAGCTGGGCGGGCACGCCGTGGTCGTCGATAGCCGTACCACGCAGTTGGGTCGCGAGGAGACTCTCGAGGACACCGGACAGGTGCTGTCCCGCTACGTGGAAGCCATCGTATGGCGGACCTACGCACAGGAACGCTTGACCGCCATGGCTTCCGGGTCCACGGTGCCGATCGTGAACGCCCTGTCTGACGACTTCCATCCCTGCCAGGTGCTCGCGGATCTGCAGACGCTGGCCGAACGTAAAGGCTCGCTGGCCGGGTTGCGGCTGACGTATCTGGGTGACGGCGCGAACAACATGGCGCACTCACTGATGGTCGGTGGCGTCACCGCCGGCATCCACGTGACGATCGCAGCGCCCAATGGGTTTGCGCCACATGTCAAATACGTCAGCCAAGCCGAGCGGATCGCCGCCAGC
Source organism: Mycobacterium sp. D16Q16 (assembly GCF_002013745.1). Classification (NCBI taxonomy): domain Bacteria; kingdom Bacillati; phylum Actinomycetota; class Actinomycetes; order Mycobacteriales; family Mycobacteriaceae; genus Mycobacterium; species Mycobacterium sp. D16Q16. Next base: position 37,518 of record NZ_MAEY01000026.1, on the reverse strand, counting down.
ACCGGCGCTTCGGTGACCGTGACCGCTGATCCTCGGACCGCTTCGGCCGGCGCAGATGTGCTTGTCACCGACGCCTGGACCTCCATGGGCCAGGAGAATGACGGGCTCGACAGGGTCCGGCCGTTCCGGCCGTTCCAGGTGAACGAGGATCTGCTCGGCGTGGCGGACTCAGAAGCCATTGTCCTGCACTGCCTTCCCGCCCACCGTGGCGAGGAGATCACCGATGAGGTGATCGACGGTCCACGGAGCGCCGTCTGGGATGAGGCCGAGAACCGTCTGCACGCCCAGAAGGCCTTACTGGTGTGGCTGCTGGAGCAGCGATGACGGCCTCACATGCGGCCGACACCCGGGCGGGGCGCCAAGCGCGCATCGTCGCGCTGCTGTCCACCCAGTCGGTGCGCAGCCAGAGTGAGCTGGCAGCGCTGCTGGCAGCCGAGGGCATCGAGACCACGCAAGCCACCTTGTCGCGAGATCTCGACGAGCTCGGTGCCGTCAAGCTCCGCGCCGCCGACGGCGGCGTCGGGGTGTACGTGGTGCCCGAAGACGGCAGCCCTGTTCGCGGGGTGTCCGGTGGCACCGACCGGCTCTCCCGGTTGCTGGGGGAGCTGCTGGTAGCGACCGACTCCAGCGGTAATCTCGCGGTACTGCGCACACCGCCGGGTGCCGCACACTACCTCGCCAGCGCGATCGATCGCGCTGCGTTACCCGACGTTGTCGGGACCATCGCGGGGGATGACACCATTGCGGTGATCGCCCGCGAACCCTTGACCGGAGCCCAGCTCGCCGCACAGTTCGAACAGCTTGCTTAAAAGGAGAATCATGACAACCTCTGACCGCGTAATCCTGGCCTACTCGGGTGGGCTCGATACGTCGGTGGCGATCAGCTGGATCGGCAAGGAGACCGGCCGCGAGGTGGTTGCCGTCGCGATTGACCTCGGCCAGGGCGGCGAGGACATGGAGGTGGTGCGCCAGCGTGCCATCGACTGCGGCGCCGTCGAAGCGGTTGTCATCGACGCCCGCGACGAATTCGCCAACGAGTACTGCTTGCCGACTGTGCAGTCCAACGCGCTCTACATGGATCGGTACCCGCTGGTGTCGGCCATCAGCCGCCCACTGATCGTCAAGCATCTGGTGGACGCCGCACGCGAGCACGGCGGCGGGATCGTCGCGCACGGCTGCACCGGCAAGGGTAACGATCAGGTTCGGTTCGAAGTCGGGTTCGCCTCGCTGGCGCCGGATCTGGAGGTGCTCGCCCCGGTGCGCGATTACGCCTGGACCCGCGAAAAGGCCATCGCATTCGCCGCCGAGAACGAAATCCCGATCAATGTAACCAAGAAGTCTCCGTTCTCCATTGACCAGAACGTGTGGGGTCGCGCAGTGGAAACCGGTTTCCTGGAAGACCTTTGGAACGCTCCTACCAAGGACGTGTACGACTACACCGAAGATCCGACGCTCAATTGGGGGGCACCCGATGAGCTGATCATCACCTTCGACAAGGGCGTGCCCACCGCGATCGACGGCAACCCGGTCACCGTGTTGGAGGCCATCGTCGAACTCAACCGGCGGGCGGGTGCGCAGGGCGTTGGCCGTCTCGACGTCGTCGAGGATCGTCTGGTCGGCATCAAGAGCCGCGAAATCTACGAAGCCCCGGGCGCAATGGTCCTCATCACCGCGCACGAGGAGCTGGAGCACGTCACCCTGGAGCGCGAGCTCGGCCGGTACAAGCGGCACACTGACCAAAAGTGGGCCGAGCTGGTGTATGACGGCCTGTGGTATTCGCCCCTGAAGCGCTCGCTGGAGGCATTCGTCGCCGACACCCAGCAGCACGTCTCCGGTGATATCCGCCTGGTGCTGCACGGCGGAAACATCGCGGTGAACGGTCGCCGCAGCGCCGAGTCTCTGTACGACTTTAACCTGGCCACCTACGACGAGGGCGACAGCTTCGACCAGTCGAGCGCCAAGGGCTTCGTGCATATCCATGGACTGTCGTCGAAGATCTCCGCGCAGCGGGACTTGTCCGGGAAGTGAGTACCAACGAGGGATCACTGTGGGGCGGCCGGTTCGCCGGTGGGCCCGCGCCCGCGCTGGCCGCGCTGAGCAAGTCCACCCATTTCGATTGGGTGTTGGCGCCGTACGACATTCGGGCGTCGATTGCACATGCGCGGGTGCTCCGCAAGGCGGACCTGCTCACCGATGAGCAGTTGTCCGCCCTGGTGGACGGGCTGCAGCAGCTAGACCGCGACGTCGCGTCGGGACAGTTCGTCCCCGCCGACACCGACGAGGATGTGCACGGCGCGCTGGAACGCGGCCTGATCGAGCGTGTCGGGGCGGATGTCGGTGGCCGTCTGCGCGCCGGCCGGTCTCGAAATGATCAGGTCGCCACGCTGTTTCGGATGTGGCTGCGTGATGCGGCCGGGCGAGTGTCCGACGGCGTACTCGACGTGGTGCAGGCGCTGGCTGATCAGGCCGGTGCTCACCCGCAGGCGATCATGCCGGGCAAGACGCATCTGCAAGCCGCACAGCCGGTACTGCTCGCACACCATCTCCTCGCACACGCACAGCCATTGCTACGCGACGTGGACCGGCTCGTCGACTGGGACAGGCGCACCGCCGTCTCGCCGTATGGGGCCGGCGCACTGGCGGGCTCCTCACTCGGCCTGGATCCCGACGCCATCGCATTGGACCTGGGATTCACTGCCGCCGCCGAGAACTCGATCGATGCGACATCGGCCCGCGACTTCGCGGCCGAAGCCGCCTTCGTGTTCGCGATGATCGCAGTCGACCTGTCGCGCCTGTCCGAGGACATTATCCTCTGGAGCACAACGGAATTCGGGTACGCCGAACTCGATGACTCCTGGTCGACCGGTAGCTCGATCATGCCCCAGAAGAAGAACCCCGACATCGCCGAGCTGGCCCGCGGAAAGTCGGGGCGGTTGATCGGAAACCTCACTGGCCTACTCGCCACGTTGAAGGCGCAGCCGTTGGCGTACAACCGGGACCTGCAGGAAGACAAGGAGCCGCTGTTCGACTCGGTGGCTCAGTTGGAGCTGCTCTTGCCCGCGACGGCCGGACTGGTCGCCACGCTGCGGTTCCGTACGGAACGCATGGCGGCACTCGCCCCTGCGGGGTTCACCCTCGCCACCGACCTGGCGGAGTGGATGGTGCGCCAGGGCGTACCGTTCCGCATCGCGCATGAGGCGGCAGGGGAGGCGGTTCGTGTCGCCGAAGCCCGCGGCGTCGGCCTGGAAGATCTCACCGATGACGAGCTCGCGGCCATACATCCGGACCTGACGGGACAGGTGCGCGCAGTGCTCACCACGTCCGGATCCGTGGCCTCGCGCAGCGCGCGGGGCGGCACCGCGCCCGAACGCGTTGCCGAGCAGCGTGAACTAGTGCTGGCCCGCCTCAACGTGCTGCGCGGCGAGAGCCGCTAATATCCAGCCATGGACGGCGAGCCGGACCCGACATCGTCGGGCCCCGGTCCGGGGGGAGATACACCGGACGACCCGAACGCGGCATGGCGGCGACCGGTGGGCACTGAACCGCCGCAGGCCGGCGTCGCGATCGAGGAGAGCCCAACGCGGTCGGCACCACATGGTGTGATCGGTCGGACCATCGATTGGGTCCGTACGTGGTGGAACGAACTTGAGTTCGTGCAGATGTGGCATGTGGTCACAGTGCTCGCGATTGTGACGACCGCCGGATTCGGTGGCTTGGACGCCGTGGACAAGACTCCGCAGACATTCGATCTTGGCAAGCCTTTCGACAATGGTGAATTCACCATCACTGTGCAAAAGGCCGTTCTGCGATCGGAAATCGTCGGCGGTGGAGCGGTGATCGCAAAAGAGAAGCCGGGACGCATGTATCTTGCGGTCCTTGCGGAGGTCACCAACAACTCCGATCGCGTCGACGTGGTCAGCAGCCAGTTTTCCCTGCCGAATGTGCCCGATGTACAAGACATTTCTCAGTTCCAGGGCCAGCGCGCCGTGACTCTCCGGATCGAAGACGGCAGCTTTTTGGTCGGGCTGCAACCTGATATCACCGAGAAGGTGGCAGTGGTGTGGAGCGTCCCTTCTGCCGCTGTACTACCCGGATCCACGGTGTCGGTTCAGGTGCCATACCGGAAATTTAGCCGTGGCCTGGTGCTCTATGGCGAGGGCTGGGTTGATGACGGCAAGAGCGCAACAACCATCGTGCCTGTGGAGGTGTCTTCGTGAACTTCCCGAAAAAACTCTTGCCTTTCCGGGCCTCCTCGCCGCTTCTGCGCATATCCATGACGGCTGCGGTGGTGGCTGTTTTACTTTCTGCCTCCGTCTACGTCTGGAATCGCCTTCCGTCAGCCGCCGAGACTCAAAATGCCTTTGATGTTCACGGCACGATGGGAAGTTCGGTAACCGGCCGGTTGTTCTCGGCCACGGTGACCAAGGTCGGGATCGGGCCAGTCGTCAAACACACCGGTTTTTCTCCGCGTCAGCGAAACATCAAGTCCGCCGGTCAATGGGTCGTCGTCAAACTCACCATCACATCAATGACGGAGGCCTCACAGGCTGACGCGATACTGGCGCTCGGCGATAAGGGCTACACACCTGACAGCCGACTTGAGGGATCCACGTTACTGGGTGCACGTCTGACTCCGCTGATCCCCGAAACCGGCGTTTTTGTTTTCGAGGTCAGCTCAAGTGTGCTTGAGGATGCCCGCTCAGCGAAGTTGTACATTTTCTACGCCGCCGGACAGTACAAATGGGATTCACGGCTCGTGATCGATATTCCGCTCGACAACGAGCATGCACCCCGGGCGTCCGTTATCGCGCTTCCCAAAACGGTGGTGGGCAAGCAATGAGCGAAATGCAAACCAGCACCGATGCCCCGCGGCACCGACGCGAGCACGCCCCGGACCAACTGCCGTTACGTTCGCGCCTGTGGTTTCGCAATGCCGTCGCGGGAGTGATTGTCATCGCGGTGTTCTCCGGGGTATGGGCTGTCTCGTTCCGTGATTCGTGGCGGGACTATCGAGCGAGTGTGGTCCCACTCCATCTGATCGCGACCGGCCAGTCGGGAGAGGCGTACGGACAGACGTGGCGCCTCGCTGGAGTCAGACGTCTCGGCAAGGCCCCGCACGGCGCCAATGGGGTCATTCCGAAAGGAGCCGAGCTGGCGGTGGTCACGATAGAACGCTCCGGTCCCGTTCCTCAGAATTTCTTCTGCGACGGAAGAATCACTGACGGTGAACATCAATGGCCGGAGGCCCCGTTCCTGTTGTATACGGTGCCGCCCCCAGACGGCGTCGTCGATCATTGCGACAAACCGGGAAACCTTCAGTTCACCTTCCTGGTGCCCGACGATGTCACGCTGACCGCCATCGATCTGGTGAACCCCGTAGGCGGCAGTGCCCAAATCTTGGTCAGATTTGAGCTGTCTTAGTTCTACCGATCGGCGACAACGGGATTTTCCGCGAGAGCGTCTTCCGAGTCGGCTGGGTAGTCGACAACCTCGTTGTCATGTAGCGCCGCCGCTTCCGCCTCTGCCTTTTCGACGCAATGGGCGAAGACAGATGCGATGACGCATACCCTCAGGGAGGAAACAAGAACACCTGAAATCGCCGTCAATACAGGCGCGACACCATTCCAGAACGACAGCGGATGTGGGCCCAATATCCAGGCAAAACCACGGGTCAGGTATCCGCCGACCTGCATTTGCGTGGTGAGGAAACTGTCGGACATGTCCAGCCACGCCAAGCAGAGATACACCAGTACATAGCCAGACAGCAGGACTAGTCCTCCGTGCAACACCAGGCGCGCCGAATCGACAATAGGTTTAGCGCTGCCGAACTGCGAGAGCAGCCAATCCTTGGCCTTATCCCTGGTCTGCTCGGACACCCTGCTAGTCATCCGACGCTGGACCTGATCTCGGGTGGGTGCGAGTCTGTCGGCCACCACCTGGCTGTCAATACCCGCTAGCCGCCGAAGCACTCCCCGCCAGCTGGCGTTACTGGACGAGCCATAAATGATGCCGGCGATAGCCAGCCAGATCAGCGGTACGGCCGCTGCTCCCCAGACGATATGCCACGCGTCACTAACAAAGCCCCAGAGAACCTCCAAAGGGCGAAAATGCGAGAACAGTTCGCTGCGCATTTCGTCAAACCAGACCACGATGCGCCGTTCCTTGAACCAGGCCGATGGGCTCAGGAAGAAATTCACGCCCTTGCTGGCAGAGAAGGACAACACCAGGAAGACCCACAAGGCATCCAGGTACACCCTGATGAAAACAAACCACCCGGGCAGCCTGTTCTTGATGAATTTGAGGTTCAACACGAGCCGTAGTGCAAATGCACCGGCGATCAGTACCCAGACGTAATTCGTCACCGGAACATCCCCCAAGTTGACCACCTTGGTGCCGGTCGTCATGTGGGCGCCCACGCGGTGCCACATCGCCTTCTGCTCGTAGGTCAGCCAGTCGTCCTGGAACATCTTCCACGCCAGGTAGATAACAAAGAACGGCAGTACAACATTGGCGAATATGTCGACATTGCGCAGGGAGATCCTGGGCATGGCCGCCAACACCGGAATCGCCGAGCGCAGGACCAGGAACATCGCGATGATCGACCCCAGCCGGGCCAGACCCGCGAAGGGCATCAGTAGGTCGACCACGAGATAGTTGTTCCACGCATATTTGGCGGCCAGCTCGATGACGATATTGCGCCCCAACAGACCCAGCAGATAGCACGCGGCCAGTTGAGGCAGGTACATCACCCACAGGCGTAGCGGCCGCAGCAACAGATTCCCCACCGCGTCATCGTAGAGGCTCGCATCGCGACGTCGCTTCCTATCCGGTGACGGGGATTCGGTCAGCCCGATACGCCCGTTGTGACAGGATATGCAGGCCCTCACCTGGGCAATATCGCGGATGATCGGTCTAAGGAGTAGCTGTGTCCTTCAATCTCTCCTCCTTGACCAAGCCCGTCGCGCGCCTGGCTGCCACCGCGCAGAACGGGCTGGAGGTTCTGCGTCTCGGCGGACTGGAGACCGGCAGCACCGCCTCTTCGCACCAAATCGTCGAGAGCGTGCCGATGTACCGGCTGCGCCGGTACTTCGCGCCGGGGTCCACCGAGGCGGCGGACGCCGGACCGGTGGTCCTCATGGTGCACCCGATGATGATGGCCGCCGACATGTGGGACGTTACTCAAGATGGCGGCGCCGTCGGCATCCTGCATCGCGCTGGTATCGATCCATGGGTCATCGACTTCGGCAGCCCCGACCGGATGGCCGGCGGCATGGAGCGCACGCTGTCCGATCACGTGGTGGCCGTCAGCGACGCCATCGAGACCGTGCATAGGATCACCGGCCGTCAGGTCCACCTCGCCGGATACTCCCAGGGCGGCATGTTCTGCTATCAGACTGCGGCACTGCGCAAGTCGCGGACCATCGCGAGCATCATCACCTTCGGTTCGCCGGTCGACGCCAACGCCGCCATGCCCATGGGACTGCCCGCCGGGCTTTCGGCCGATATCGCCGAGTTCATGGCCGACCATATCTTCAGCCGGTTCTCCATCCCAGCGTGGTCGGCGCGAATCGGATTCCAGATGCTGGACCCGGTCAAGACCGTCAAGGGTCGCCTCGATTTCTTGCGGCAGCTGCATGACCGCGATGCCCTGCTGCCGCGCGAACAGCAGCGCAAGTTCCTCGCCAATGAGGGGTGGATCGCCTGGTCCGGACCCGCGATCGCCGAGCTGCTGCGCCAGTTCGTGGTGCACAACCGGATGACCACCGGCGGCTTCACCGTCAATGACCGCGTGGTCACGCTCAGCGATATCACCTGCCCAGTCCTGGCGGTGGTGGGCGAGGTGGACGACATCGGGCAGCCCGCTTCGGTGCGCGGCATCCTGCGCGCCGCGCCGAAGGCCGACGTGTACGAGTACCTGATCCGCGCCGGTCACTTCGGTCTTGTCGTCGGCTCGACCGCCGTGGCCCAGACGTGGCCGACGGTCAGCCAGTGGGTGCAGTGGCGGGAGGGCGAGGCGACAAAACCCCCGTCGGTCGACCTCATGTACGAGCACGAAAGCGGCCAGCTCGACGGCGGCGGTGTCCCGCTCACGTCCCGGGTAGCACATGGTTTGAGCACCACCACCGAGGTCGCCATCGCAGCCGCCCGAACCGCGGGCGCAGCCGCGGCGGCCGCGAACAAGTCAGTGAAATCCATTGCCGTCGAAGCGGTTCGCACGCTGCCACGGTTGACGCGTCTCGGGCAGATTCACGATCACACCCGCATCTCCCTGGGCCGGTTGATGACCGAACAGGCACGCCGCACGCCGCATGGTGAGAGCTTCCTGTTCGACGGCCGGCTACACACCTATGAGGCGGTGGATCGCCGCATCAACAACGTGGTCAGGGGCCTCATCGAGGTGGGCGTGCGTCAGGGCGTCCGGGTGGGTGTTCTGATGGAGACCCGGCCCAGCGCCCTGGTGGCGATCGCCGCGCTGTCCCGGCTGGGGGCCGTTGCGGTGCTGCTGCCTCCCGATGCCGACCTTGAGGTCGCGGTGAAGCTGGGTGAGATTTCCGAACTACTCACCGATCCGCCGAATCTTCCTGCCGCACAAGATCTTCCCGTGCACATTCTGGTACTCGGCGGTGGCGAGTCGCGCGACCTGTCCATACCGGACGACGGCTCGATCATCGACATGGAGAAGATCGACCCCGACGCGGTCGAGCTGCCCGGGTGGTACCGGCCCGATCCAGGGCAGGCCCGCGATCTGGCCTTCGTGATGTTCAGTGGGTACGGGTCCCGCCTGGTGCCCAAGCAGATCACCAACCACCGGTGGGCGTTGTCGGCGTTCGGTACCGCGTCGGCGGCCGCACTTAACGCCAATGACACCGTGTACTGCCTCACACCGCTGCACCATCAGTCGGGGCTCTTAGTGAGCCTGGGTGGGGCAGTGGCAGGTGGGGCGCGAATTGCGTTGTCACGCGGGCTCAATCCCGATCGATTCGTGCAAGAGGTGCACCAGTACGGCGTGACCGTCGTCTCCTACACCTGGGCGATGATGCATGAGGTCATCGACGATCCTTCCCTGGAGTTGGGCGCCCATCATCCGGTGCGGTTGTTCATCGGTTCGGGTATGCCCTCGGGCCTGTGGCGGCGTGTCACCGAGAGGTTCGCACCCGCTCATGTCGTCGAGTTCTTCGCGACCACCGACGGGGAAGCGGTACTGGCCAATGTGTCCGGTACCAAAATCGGCAGCAAGGGCCGACCGCTTCCTGGTGGCGGCAAGGTGCGGCTCGCCGCCTACGACCCCGTCGACGACGTGATCATCGAAGGTGAAGACGGATTCGTCCAGATCGCCAGGCCCGGCGAGGTGGGGTTGCTTTTGGCGAAGCCGCCTGGAGACGTGGACCCCGCCGCGGCGGTCCGGCGCGGCGTGTTCGCCCCGGGCGACACCTGGGTATCTTCGGAATCTCTCTTCCGCCGCGACGAGGACGGCGATTTCTGGATGCTCGACGGCCGAAACACCGCGATCCGCACCGCACACGGCGTTGTGTACGCCGAAGCCACCAGTCACGCACTGGGTTCGGTGAGCGCCATCGATGTGGTCGCGACATATCCCGTCGAGTCCGGTGAGACCAACGTCGCGGTGACCGCGGTGGTTCTCCGGCCCGGCGAAGCGATATCGCCTGCCGACCTGGCGGAAGCGTTTGCCTCCGTGCCGATCTCGGAACGCCCCGATATCGTCAAGGTGGTACCGACCCTGCCGCTGAGTGCCACGTATCGCCCGTCCACCACACACCTTCGGGCGTCCGGGTTCCCGAAACCGGGGCGGCAAACCTGGTATCTCGACCCAGAATCGGGTGCCTACCATCGGTTGACCGCCGCGACGTATGACGCGCTGCAGGGAGCAGCGCAGTAGCCCGCATCGGGGCTGCACCAGCGCGGTTCCCCGCGCCTTCCGCTGCTGATGTGGCGGGTTGTTGTTAGGCTGACCTCCGCGACACCCGGAAGGAACTCGTCATGCCGACACGCCTACGTGCCCTCACTGGCACCGCACTGGCTGCCGCCGGTCTCTCCGCAGCCCTGGTGTTCGGACCCGGTGTCGGCACCGCCAGCGCGGATGTGCTGGACGACATCGCGCACGAGTACTCCACCGGAACCAGTGGCGGTCAGGTGTCCAACCTGGTGCGTACGGCGCTTCAGCTGCGCGCCAGGGGCGCCCAGGTGAGCTCCGCGCAGAATGACGCCCTGAAGGCCGCGCTCGACAAGCGGCCCAGCCAGATGCCCCTGATCAACTCGCTGAAGTCGGTCATCGCCACGCAGTCCCAGTTCCTCAAGGCTGCTCAGAAGCCACAGCAGCCCGTCCATATCGGCATCAGCGGCACCAACGGATCCAACAATCCGAACGGTGGGCCGCCCAATGTCAGCCCGGGACCGGGTATCGGCGTCAGCGGAGGCGGGGGCCAGCAGATCTTCAACGAGAACATCCCGCTGGGCTGATATCACCGCCATGCCACTTGACGCCGCACTCCTCGACATCCTGGTCTGCCCGATTGACCGCGGAACACTCCTGCTCATCGGCAGTGAGACCGATGGCACTCTCTACAACCCGCGCCTACACAAGGCCTACCGGATCGAGAACTCCATCCCGGTGCTCCTGCCCGACGAGGCGCGCGACGTGACCGACGCGGAGCACCAGCGCTTCACCGAGTGATACTCGGCAGCTCGCCCGTCAGATACCGCTGAATGTTCGGCCCCACGGTGAGGGCTATCCCCTCAGCCGTCAGTGAGGCCAGCGGCTCGAGTGTCAAGGACAATCGAGGGGTGAGTGCCGAGATCCTGACGACCCACCCGGTCAAAGCCGCACAGCGCCTCCTCGGTGCCACTATCGAATCCCGCGGAGTTCGAGCGGTGATCGTCGAAGTAGAGGCCTACGGGGGCGTGCCCGACGGGCCGTGGCCCGATCCCGCCTCACACTCGTTTCGCGGGCCTACGAATCGCAATCGGGTCATGTTCGGGCCCGCCGGTCACCTGTACGTGTATCGAAGCCATGGAATTCACTTGTGCGCCAACGTGGTCTGCGGCCCGGACGGTATCGCCGGCGGGGTACTGATGCGGGCCGCAGCGATCGTGGACGGTGCGCCCACATGCTGGCAGCGGCGCCCCACCGCCCGGGATGACGCGGGTTTGGCCCGCGGCCCCGGAAACCTGGGTGCCGCTCTCGCCGTCACCCCCGAGGACAACGGCGTCGATATCTTCTCCGCGCCCAGTCCGGTACGTGTCACATTGAGCCGACGGCAGAAGGCGCAGTCGGGGCCGCGAGTGGGTGTCAGCGTGGCCGCGGACCGTCCCTGGCGGTTCTGGCTGCCCGGATATCCGGAGGTTTCCGCATACCGGCGTAGTCCCCGTGCGCCGCAACCCGATACTGAGCTGTATGCCTGACGGACGAGTACGCGCATCGCTGCTCGGCGGTGCACTCGGTGACGCCCTCGGTGGGTTCGTCGAGTTTGACAGCGTCGAGCAGATCCGGCTGCAGTTCGGGCGTGACGGCATCGCCGAACCCGCACCGGGGCGGCCGATACTCATCACCGACGACACGCAAATGACGCTATTTACGGCAGAGGCGCTCATCCGGGCTCGCCGTGACCCCACGAACGCCCCGGCCGGCATCGCGCATCGTGCCTACCTGCGCTGGCTACATACCCAAGGCGGCCAGGTGCCTGTGGATGTCATCGATGGATGGCTGATCACGGTCGCCGAGCTGCACTCGCTGCGCGCGCCCGGGAACACCTGCCTATCGGCGCTCGAGTCCACCAGTTCGCCTGCCCGCGAGCGCGGTTCGCGCACGCACTCGCTGAACAATTCCAAGGGATGCGGGGCCGTGATGCGAGCCGCACCGGTGGGACTCGCCGAGGGTGACCCGGCCGTGGCCTTCGAGCTGGCCGCGGATATGGGCGCGCTCACCCACTCGCATCCCAGTGGTTACCTCAGTGCCGGGGCGCTCGCGGTGATCGTCAATCGATTGGCCGCTGGGGCATCGCTGGCGGAGGCCGTGCGGAGCGCACTGGATCTGCTCACCGCACATTCCGGATACGAGGAGACACACGAAGCCCTCAGCCGGGCTGTCGAGCTCGCCGCGCAGGAACGGCCCACGCCGGAACGGATCGCATCCCAGCTGGGTGGCGGATGGGTCGGGGAGGAAGCGCTGGCCATCGGTGTCTGTGCGGCCGCACGTGCGCGCGACTTCAAGGACGGAATCCGATTGTCGGTGAACCATTCCGGCGACTCCGACTCCACCGGGTCCATCACCGGAAACATCCTCGGCGCGATGTGGGGCATGCGGGCGTTACCCACGGATTGGCTGGATCGGCTCGAGCTGCGCGAGGTCATCGCCACCGTCGCCGACGATCTTGTCGGGCCTTCGGGGCCGCGATGGGATGAGCGGTATCCCGCACGCTGAACCCGATAGGGGATGATCGTTGCCGTGGTTTCTACAACTGACGGTCTTCGCGCCAGCGGCTCATCCGACATCCTCGATGAGCTCACATGGCGCGGCCTCATCGCGCAGACGACCGACCGCGACACACTCGCGGCCGATATCGCGAAGGGGCCAATCAGCGTCTATGGGGGTTTTGACCCCACCGCCGCGAGTCTGCACGCCGGGCATCTGGTGCCGCTGCTGACACTGAGCCGATTCCAGCGGGCGGGGCATCGGCCGATCGTGCTGGCCGGAGGAGCCACGGGCCTCATCGGAGACCCGCGCGACACCTCCGAACGCAGCCTGCACGGCGCGGACACCGTGGCCGAGTGGGCCGATCGAATCCGCGGGCAACTCGAGCGGTTCGTCGAATTCGATGACACCTCAACCGGAGCCGTCGTCGCGAACAATCTCGATTGGACCGGCCAGCTGTCCGCCCTGGAGTTCCTGCGGGATCTGGGCAAGCACTTCTCCGTCAACGTCATGCTCGACCGGGACACCATCCGCCGCCGACTGGAGGGCGATGGCATCTCCTACACCGAGTTCTCGTACATGCTGCTGCAGGCGAATGACTACGTGCAGTTGCACCGAAAGTACGGCTGCTCGTTGCAGATAGGCGGCTCGGACCAGTGGGGCAATATCGTCGCCGGCGTCCGGCTGGCCCGCCAGCTCGACGGCGCCTCCGTGCATGCGTTGACCGTTCCATTGGTGACGGCGGCCGACGGCACCAAGTTCGGCAAGTCCACCGGGGGCGGCAACCTCTGGCTCGATCCCGACATGACGAGTCCATACGCCTGGTACCAGTACTTCATCAACACCGCCGACGCCGACGTAGTGCGCTACCTGCGCTGGTTCACCTTCCTGTCCGCCGATGAGGTCGGTGAGCTTGAGGCCGCGACGGCCGAGCGGGCGCACGAGCGTGCCGCACAGCGTCGGCTGGCCGCAGAGGTCACCACCCTCGTACACGGCGAAAGTGCCACCCAAGCAGTCGAACTCGCCAGCGGCGCGCTGTTCGGTCGCGGCGAGCTGGACCGTCTCGACGAGGGCACACTGACCGCGGCGCTCACCGAGGCCGGCAACGGAGAGCCCGCCCGGCTCGCGGACGGGCAACCCGACACCATCGTTGATCTCCTGGTCAGCAGCGGACTTTCGGAGAGCAAGGGCGCCGCACGCCGCACCCTCAAGGAGGGCGGTGTGTACGTCAACAACACCCGGGTGGACGCCGAGGAGTGGACTCCGAGCGACGGCGACTACCTCACCGGCGGTTGGCTGGTGCTTCGTCGCGGAAAGCGCAACATCGCCGGGGTGCAGCGGGTACGCGGGTCGTAGATTTCGCTACACCCATTGGGGTTCAACGGATTCCTTCACCTTGCCGTCCACGCCGAAGACGAGGTAGCGCGTGAAGGTCCGGGCGAACCATCGATCGTGGGTGACCGCGATCACCGTCCCATCGAAGGCCGCCAGCGCATCTTCCAATGCCTCCGCCGAATGCAGGTCCAGGTTGTCGGTCGGCTCATCGAGTAGCAGCAATGTCGACCCCATCAACTCCAGCAGCAGGATCTGGAATCGGCCCTGCTGTCCACCGGATAGCGAGCCGAAGGTCTGCTCGGCCGACGGCGCCAGACCATAGCGATCCAGGATCCGTGAGGCCTGCTCACGTCCGTGTCCTGGGCGCCGTTCATCCCCGTGATGCAGGATGTCCAGCAGTGTCCGATCCATCAGCGCCTCGTGATGGTGCGTCTGCGCGAACCAACCCGGCCGGACTCTCGCGCCGAGCCGCAATCGCCCGTCGTGGCGCACCGCTTCGGGAATCATGTCGCCCACCGGCAGCTGGTCTGGCTCCGGATCGCTGCCCCCGCAGGCCAGCAGCCGCAGGAAATGCGACTTGCCGGTGCCGTTACCGCCCAGCACCGCGACCCGATCCCCATACCACAACTCGGTATCGAATGGCTGTGTGAGACCAGTCAACTCGAGGTTCTCCGCAATCACGGCACGCTTGGCGGTGCGACCACCGGTGAGACGCATGCGAACGTTCTGCCGCAGCGGGACTGCTTCGGGTGGCCCCGCCTCGTCGAATCGACGCAGCCGGGTCTCGGCTGCCTGTAGGCGGCTGGCCATATCGGAGTTGTAGGCCGCCTTCTGCCGATACATCAACACCAGATCACGCAGCGCCGCACGCTGTTCGTCCCAGCGGCGGCGCAACTCGGCGAGTTTGGCGTTCCGGTCTGCCCGCGCCTGGTGATACGTCGCGAACGACCCCGGATGCACCCACAGCGAGGACCCGGACCGGGTGGGTTCCAACGTGGCGACTTGGCCGGCAACGCGATTGATCAGCTCCCGATCATGGCTGACGAACAGGACAGTCTTGGGCGACTCCGCCAGCCGCTCCTCAAGCCACCGCTTGGCCGGAACATCCAGATAGTTGTCGGGCTCGTCGAGCAGCAGCACCTCGTGCGGACCACGCAGCAGCGATTCGAGGACCAGTCGCTTCTGCTGACCTCCCGAAAGTGTGTTCACGCCGCGAAATCTGGCCAGTTCGAACGGGATTCCCAGCGCCGCCATGGTGTGCACGTCACATTCGGTCTCGAACTCGTATCCGCCCACATCGGCCCAGTCGGCCAGCGCCTGCGCATAGGCGAGCTGATCGCGTTCGCTGTCATGCTCCATGAGTGCCAGCTCGGTGCGGTCCAGACGACCGGCGGCTGCTCGGATGCGATCCGGTGCTACCGATAGCAGCAGATCGCGGACGGTCGAGTCGTCACGAACGGAACCGATGAACTGTCGCATCACGCCGAGCTGCCCGCCACGCGTGACGGACCCGTCGTGCGGATCCGTGTCGCCGGCGATGACGCGCAACAGCGTCGTCTTACCGGTCCCGTTGGGGCCGATCAACGCGGTTTTGCTGCCTTCGCCGACGCGGAGGCTGACATCGTGAAGAAGTGCTCTGCCGTCCGGGAGGTGGTAGCCGATGGCATCGAGCTGCACATGGCTCATAGCGTTCAGTCTGCGCAACGGATCACCGCGATTGCCACCGAATTTCCGGCGAAGGGCCTGTTACCGGCATACTCGCGCTGTAATACATGGTCTTCGCGCAAGCTGGGGGCACCTCCCATGCGTGGGGGACTCATCGATCAAAGGAGGTGCCCGTGGACCAGCGAGGACCCAGGCAACAGGGGCCCAAAAAGCACGGCACGAGTCGCCCCGCCCAGGATTCAGGTGCGCGGCGCGACGACCGCGGCGGCGGCGCAGCGCGTCCGCGCCGGTCGGACGAGCGCGGCGGTGATCGATCTCAGCGAAATCAGGCACCGCGGCCTCGGCGCACCGACGACCGCCAGGCCCCACGAAACTTCGGCCCGACCATTCCTGACGAGGTCGAGGCCAAGCAGCTGGCCCACGATGTGCGCGCCGAGTTACTCAGCCTCGACAAGAACACCGCCGACACGGTGGCCCGGCACCTGGTCGTGGCGGGCAACCTGCTCGACGAGGACCCGGAGGCCGCGCTGGAGCACGCCAAGGCCGCCAAGAGCCGTGCGGCCCGTATCGCCGGAGTGCGCGAAGCGCTCGGCATCGCCGCCTATCACTGCGGAGACTGGGCGCTGGCATTGTCCGAGTTGCGCGCGGCCAAGCGCATGGGCACGCGGTCGCCGCTGCTGGCGCTGATCGCCGATTGTGAACGGGGAGTCGGTCGACCCGAGCGCGCCATCGAGCTCGCCCGTGGCGATGAAGCCAAGGCGCTCACCGGCGATGCCGCCGACGAACTGCGCATCGTCATCGCCGGTGCACGCGCCGATATGGGTCAGCTCGATCAGGCGTTGGCGGTGCTGTCCACGCCCGCACCCGATCCGAAGCGTGTTGGTGTGGTCGCGGCGCGGCTGTTCTACGCCTACGCCGACATTCTCCTGGCTTTGGATCGCAAACCCGAAGCAGTGCAATGGTTCCTGCACTCCGCGGATGCCGATGTCGAAGGCCACACGGACGCCGAGGATCGGGCTGCCGAACTTGCCTGACACACTCGCCGGCGCCCACGACTGCCTGCTCCTGGACCTCGACGGCACGGTGTTCCGGGGTGCCGAACCCACCCCGAACGCCATCGCAGCGTTGTCGGCGGCCGGCGACGCGCGGCAGCTGTACGTCACCAACAATGCGAGCCGGTCCGCGCCCGAGGTAGCTGAGCACCTCACCTCCCTGGGATTCGCCGCTACCCCCGGTGACGTTGTCACCAGCGCACAGAGTGCGGCGAGGCTGCTCGCCGAGGCGCTCGAGCGCGATGACGCGGTACTCGTGGTCGGCACCGAGGCGCTGGCCGCCGAGGTGGCCGCCGTGGGTCTCACCCCGGTGCGCAGCTTCGACAGGGCCCCACGCGCCGTGGTGCAGGGGCATTCACCGGACACCTGTTGGACCACCCTTGCCGAGGCCGCACTCGCCATCCGGGCGGGCGCCTATTGGGTGGCGGCCAATGTGGATGCCACATTGCCCACCGAGCGCGGTCTGCTGCCCGGAAACGGGTCCATGGTCGCCGCCCTGCGCACCGCCACCGATGCCGATCCCATCGTGGCCGGCAAGCCGGGGCGTGCCCTCATCGAGGACGCGTTGGCACGCGGCAACTTCACGCGGCCTCTCGTTGTCGGGGACCGGCTCGATACCGACATTTCCGGAGCCAATGCCGCGGGCCTGCCCAGTCTCCTGGTGCTCACCGGCGTGAACAGCGCCATCGACGCGATCTGGGCGGACACCGCGCACCGACCGACGTTCCTGGGGACCGATCTGGCGGCATTGCACCTACCGCAGTCCGAGGTGCGTATCGAACCAAAGCCGTCGTGGCGGGTGACCGTGGATGTCGGCCAGGTGTCGATCGGTGCCGTCGGTGACGCGGGGTCGCCCTTGTCGCTGGCACAGGCCCTGGCAGCGGCGGTGTGGGCGACGGACTCCGCCCCGGTCATCAGGCCCATCGTGCCTGCCGATGACCTGGCAGAACGAGTCTTGCAGCAGCTTTCTGCCGGATAGTGTGTCGCCGCCCCTGCCACTCCGGGGAGATCCACTAGCCTTGAGCGCGATGACCACCCCGAACGATGTCGCCCGCCAGGCTGGTGGACCTGACCCCGATGAGGTCCGGTCCCAGGTTCAGGCGCTGCTGGGTCAGCTCGACCCACCCGCCGGCTTCGGCGAATCCGAGGCTGAACTGGATCTCGAGACCCAAGCCCAGGTCCTGGAGCAGGCACATGATGTGTTGGTCCGAGCACTGGAATCCGCGGAGCAGGGATAGCCATGGCCCGGCACGCCAGGGTCGACGCCGAATTGGTGCGCCGAGGACTCGCGCGTTCGCGTCAGCAGGCAGCTGAACTGATCGACGCGGGCCGGGTGCGTATCGACGGCATACCGGCCGCCAAGGCCGCGACAGCCGTGCCGGCGACGGCATCCCTTGTGGTGCAGGGGGAGCCCGGGGACAAGTGGGTATCGCGCGGCGCTCACAAACTTCTCGGGGCACTTGACGCCTTTGGCCCACAGGGGCTTTCCGTCGACGACAAGCGCTGCCTGGACGCCGGGGCATCGACGGGCGGGTTCACCGAGGTACTCCTGCGCTCGGGCGCACGCGAGGTGGTGGCCGCCGATGTCGGGTATGGACAACTGGCCTGGTCCCTGCAGTCCGACGACCGGGTCACGGTTCTCGATCGGACCAATGTGCGCACCCTGACCCCCGAGCTGATCGGCGGACCAGCGCAACTGATCGTCGCCGACCTCTCCTTCATATCGCTCGCTTTGGTTCTCGATGCGCTGATCGCCTGTGCCACAACCGATGCCGATATCGTGCCGATGGTCAAACCCCAGTTCGAGGTGGGTAAGGAGCTAGTCGGCACCGGAGGAGTGGTGCGTGATCCGCAGCTGCGCGCCGATGCTGTGGTGTCCGTTGCCCGCCGCGCGCAGACGCAGGGTTGGCACACCGCGGGAGTGACGGCCAGCCCGCTGCCCGGGCCGTCCGGAAACGTCGAGTACTTCCTATGGCTACGGAAAACAGATTCCGGCCTGGATGTTGAGGCAGCCGTTGCCGAAGCTATTACGAAGGGGCCGCAGTGATGACCCGCGCGGGCGAAGAACATCAGACGCAGGCGACCGAACGCAAAATCCTGCTGGTCGCTCACACCGGCCGTGAGGAGGTGACCGAGACCGCCCGCCGCGTCGCGAAAACGCTGGGGGAGAACGGCATCACGCTGCGGGTGCTGTCCGCGGAGGCCATCGATCGCGGACCGGTACACCTGGACCCGATTGAGTTTCGCTCGCTCGGCGTAGGCGTCGAGGTTGTCGACGCCGATCAGGATGCCGCCACCGGCTGCGAGTTGGTTTTGGTTCTGGGCGGGGACGGCACCTTCCTCCGGGCAGCCGACCTCGCACGCAGCGCGACCGCACCCGTACTCGGAGTCAACCTGGGCCGCATCGGTTTTCTCGCCGAGGTGGAGGCCGAGGCGATCGACGCCGTCCTCACCCATGTGGTGGAGGGCACCTACCGCGTCGAGACCCGGATGACACTGGACGTGCTGGTCCGCATCGGCGGCGACGTGGTGGAACGCGGCTGGGCACTCAACGAGGTGAGCATCGAAAAGGGTCCCCGGCTTGGCGTGCTCGGCGTGGTACTGGAGGTGGACGCTCGTCCGGTATCGGCGTTCGGGTGCGACGGAGTTCTCGTCTCCACCCCAACGGGATCCACCGCCTACGCGTTCTCGGCCGGTGGACCGGTTGTCTGGCCCGACCTGGACGCGATTCTCGTGGTGCCCAACAACGCTCACGCATTGTTCGCTCGGCCGATGGTGACTAGCCCCGCCTCCACCGTGGCCGTCGAGATCGAGGCCGACGGGCATGACGCACTGCTCTTCTGTGACGGCCGCCGCGAGATTCGGGTACCGCCGGGCGGGCGGGTCGAAGTGGTGCGCGGCCATCAGCCGGTGCTGTGGGCACGCTTGGACAGCAAGCCATTCGCGGATCGGGTCGTGCGTAAGTTCCACTTGCCCGTCAAGGGCTGGCGGGGAAGGTAGTCGTGCTCACCGAGATTCGCATCGAGTCCCTTGGCGCCATCCCTGCTGCCACCGCGGAGTTCGACAGCGGGCTGACCGTGCTGACCGGCGAAACCGGCGCCGGTAAGACCATGGTGGTCACCAGTTTGCATCTGCTCGGCGGCGCGCGCGCGGACGCCAACCGGGTGCGGGCGGGTGCGGACCGTGCCGTGGTCGAGGGCCGATTTCTCACGACCGATCCGCTGGGCGCCGAGCCCACCGATGTCACCGAGGTGCTGGATTCCTCGGGAGCGCAACGGGACGACGACGGCAGCGTGATCGCGGCGCGCTCGGTGACCTCAGATGGCCGCTCCCGCGCGTACCTGGGTGGACGCAGCGTGCCCGCCAAGTCACTCGCTAGCTTCACCGCGGGTCTGCTCACGGTGCACGGCCAGAACGACCAGCTGCGTCTGATGCGCCCCGAGCAGCAGCTCGCGGCATTGGACAGATTCGCCTCGGACGGTCCGGCCAGTATCGAGGCGTTACTGACCACCTACCGCAAGCTGCGCGAGGAATGGCTCACCGCGCGGCGCGACCTCATCGACCGCACCAACCGGGCGCGTGAGCTCGCGCAGGAAGCCGACCGACTTGGATTCGCGCTCAACGAGATCGATGCCGTCGACCCCAAACCGGGGGAGGACGATCAACTCACCGCCGAGATCCATCGCCTGTCCGAACTCGACGCGCTGCGTGATGCGGCGGCCTCCGCGCGTGCGGCGCTGGCGGGCTCGGATTCGAATGGCGCGGCCGACGATTCCCATTCGGCGATCGATCGCATCGCGAAGGCCAAGGTTCTGCTGGAGGCCACCGACGATGCCGCACTGCGGGCTCTGGCGCCACAATTGGCCGAGGCGCTCGCGGTGGTCAGTGACGTATCCCGTGAGCTGACCGCGTTTACCGACGAATTGCCGAGTGATGCAAGCACGCTCGAGGGGAAGCTGGCACGCCAGGGACAGTTGCGCACGCTGACCCGCAAGTACGCCGCCAACCTCGATGGGGTGATCGCGTGGGCGCAGGAGGCACGCGGCAGGCTGGCCGAGGTCGACACCTCCGAAGAAACACTCAATGCCATCTCCGCCCGCGTGGATCGACTCGCCAGCGAACTGGCCACCGCCGCAACAGGTCTGACCAAGGCACGTTCCAAGGCAGCCAAGGCGCTGGGCAAAGCCGTCACTGCCGAGCTGGCGGGTCTGGCGATGGACCGAGCCGCGTTCACCATCGCCGTGGAGCCCATTCCGGCTCGCACCGATGATGTGGCGCCCTTGACGCTGCCGTCCGGGCAGACGGTGCACGCCGGATCAGCGGGTGCCGATGCCGTCGAATTCGGATTCGCCGCGCATCGCGACAACCCCATGCTGCCGCTGGCCAAGAGCGCATCCGGTGGCGAGCTCTCGCGCGTAATGCTGGCCCTCGAGGTGGTGCTTGCCGCCTCGACTGCCGGGACCACCATGGTGTTCGACGAAGTCGATGCGGGTGTGGGCGGCCGTGCGGCCGTGCAGATCGGCAGGCGGTTGGCCAAGCTGGCGCACACCCACCAGGTGATCGTCGTGACGCACCTGCCCCAGGTCGCCGCGTTCGCCGATATCCACCTCACGGTCGACCGGGTAAGCAGCAAGGGCAGCGGCGTGCGCCGTCTGGACGACGAGGATCGGGTTGCCGAGCTGGCCCGGATGCTCGCCGGGCTCGGCGACTCCGACACCGGCCGGGCGCATGCGCGTGAGCTGCTGGACGCCGCCCGCTCCGAGCGAGGCTGAGTCCTACTCCACGAGCAGAGGCTTGTGGTACGCAAACCGCAGGTGACCAGCGCGATACGCGCCCGCTCGGCCTCGATTCCAGGGGTGCTGGAGTGACTAATGTGACAGGTGTTACGGCGCGCCTCCACTGCCTGAGCTGCCCCGCGAGCCATCATCAGCTGTATGAACTTGACCACGATGCTCACTCGAAGCAGCAGCTCCCGGCCTGGCATCGTCGGAACAGTACGGACCGACAGGGACATCAACCGGCTGCTCCAACGCCTCAATCCGGGTGATATTGCCGTCATCGACATCCTGGATCTGGATCGGATCACGGCAGACGCTCTCGTCGACGCGCGCGTCAGCGCCGTCGTGAACGTCTCACCGTCGATCTCCGGTCGCTACCCGAATCTGGGGCCCGAGGTGCTGGTCGCCAACGGCATCATCCTCATCGACAGCATCGGACCCGAGGTCTTCAAAAAGGTCAAGGACGGCTCCACGGTTCGCGTGCACAACGGCGGCATCTACAACGGTGACCGCCGCCTCATCGCCGGGACGCCGCGCACCGATGCGGATGTGCACCACCTGATGACCGAGGCCAAGACCGGATTGGTCGCGCACCTGGAGGCCTTCTCCGGCAACACCATCGAGTTCATCCGCAGCGAGAGTCCGCTGCTGATCGACGGCATCGGTATCCCGGACGTCGACATCGACCTGCGTAATCGCCATGTCATCGTCGTGTCCGACGGCGTGGGTGCCGCCCACGACCTGAAGAACCTCAAGCCGTTCATCAAGGAGTACCAACCGGTTCTCATCGGAGTCGGGACCGGCGCCGACATCCTGCGCAAGGCCGGCTACCGGCCGCTCATCGTGGTGGGGGACCCGCTGCTGATGAGTAACGATGTCCTGAAATCCGGCGCGCAGGTTGTTCTTCCCGCCGACGCCGACGGGCACGCCGCCGGGCTCGAGCGCATCCAGGACCTGGGAGTCGGCGCTGTGACCTTCCCGGCGGCGGGTTCGGCCGCCGACCTGGCGCTGCTGCTGGCCGATCACCACGGCGCATCGTTGATCGTGACGGTGGGGCATACCGCATCCATCGAAGAGTTCTTCGATCGCGAACGCCAGCAGTCCAATCCGTCAACCTTCCTGACCCGGCTCAAGGTCGGTGCCAAGCTTGTCGACTCAAAGGCCGTTGCGACGCTGTACCGCAACCGGTTCTCCGGTGGGGCGATCGCCTTGTTGATCCTGGCGGTACTGGTCGCCGTGATCACGATGCTGTGGGTCACCAGCGCGGGCGACAGCGCGGCCGAATGGCTGCTCGCCTATTGGAACCGGCTGACGGTGTGGGTGCAGAACCTAGTCAGCTGAGCTACCCGTGATCACTCTGCGCCAGCACGCAATATCCCTCGCTGCGGTCTTCCTCGCCCTGGCGGTCGGCGTCATACTCGGTTCCGGCTTGCTCAACGACACGCTCCTGTCGGGTCTACGCGACGACAAGCGCACCCAGCAGCGGCAGATCGAAGACCTCAATCAGGACAAGAACGCTCTCAACGAGAAGCTCAACGCCGCAAGCAATTTCGATGCCACCATGGCGCCTCGAATGGTCAAGGATGTCCTGAGCGATCGAAAGGTGGTGTTGTTCACCACCCCGGAGGCAGACCGTTCCGATGTCGACGGGATCGCCCAGCTGATATCCACCGCCGGCGGATCGGTATCGGGCCGAGTCGGGCTGACCGACCAGTTCACCGACGCCAATCAAGGTGAGCGGCTGCGCACCATCGTGAACTCATCGATCCTGCCCGCCGGGACCCAGCTGCGCACCGATGTCGTCGACCAGGGATCGCAGGCCGGTGACCTGGTCGGCATCGTGCTACAGATTGCCCCGCACAAACCGGAGGAACCGGCACCGCCGGTGACCGACGAGCAGCGTGACATCGCATTGTCGGCGCTGCGTCAGAGCGGATTCATCACCTACACCGACGGACAGGTGTCGGCGGGGAACCTCGCGGTGATCGTGACCGGGGGAGCACTACCCGACGATGCCGGGAACAAGGGGTCCAGCGTGGCGCGATTCGCTGCCGCGCTGGATCGGCGCGGCTCCGGCACCGTCCTCGTCGGCCGCAGCGGATCGGCCAATGGCATCGCATCGATCGCGGTGACCCGGGCTGACGGTTCCATGGCCTCGGCGGCGAGCACCGTCGACGACGTGGAGATGGCCTCGGGCCGCATCACCACCGTCCTGGCGCTGCGGGAACAGTCTGACGGCCACTCGGGCCGGTACGGACTTGGTCCCGGAGCTACCTCCATCACGGTGCCCTAGACGGCCACAAAAAGGGGATCTAGGCCACACCGCGCGGCGTGTTCGGCGCCTGTTGTCGGTGTCTTTGTTAGGGTGAGGTTCCGTGGGTCAGCAGGGCCCCGAGCCAGTCAGAATTGCCCTGCGCAGTCGTCACGGGAGCCTTCTTGCCAGGTCTACGCAAGCATCCTCAATCCGCCACTCGGCACCTCTTCGTCAGCGGCGGAGTTGCCTCCTCGCTGGGCAAGGGACTGACCGCCTCGAGCCTCGGGCAACTGCTCACGTCACGCGGTTTGCACGTGACCATGCAGAAGCTCGACCCGTACCTCAATGTGGATCCGGGCACCATGAACCCGTTCCAGCATGGCGAGGTCTTCGTGACCGAGGACGGGGCCGAGACCGATCTCGATGTCGGGCATTACGAGCGCTTCCTGGACCGCGACCTGTCGGGATCGGCGAATGTCACGACGGGACAGGTCTATTCGTCTGTCATCGCCAAGGAGCGCCGCGGTGAGTACCTCGGTGACACCGTGCAGGTGATCCCGCACATCACCGATGAAATCAAGAGCCGCATCCTGGCGATGGCCGAGCCCGACGCCAATGGCAAGCGGCCCGACGTGGTCATCACCGAGATCGGCGGCACCGTCGGCGATATCGAATCGCAGCCGTTCCTGGAGGCAGCGCGCCAGATCCGGCATGACGTCGGCCGTGACAACGTCTTCTTTCTGCACGTCTCCCTGGTGCCGTACCTCAAGCCGTCCGGTGAGCTCAAGACCAAGCCGACGCAACACTCGGTCGCCGCGCTGCGCAGCATCGGTATCACCCCCGATGCGCTGATCCTGCGCTGTGATCGGGAGGTGCCCGAGCCACTCAAGAACAAGATCGCGCTCATGTGCGACGTCGATGTCGACGGCGTGATCTCCACGCCGGACGCCCCGTCCATCTACGACATCCCGAAGGTTCTGCATCGCGAGGAGCTCGACGCGTATGTGGTGCGCCGGCTCAATCTGCCCTTCCGCGATGTCGATTGGACAGAGTGGGGCGATCTGCTGCAACGCGTGCACGAGCCCAGTGAGTCGGTGCGAATCGCCTTGGTGGGCAAGTACATCGATCTGCCTGATGCCTATCTGTCGGTCACCGAGGCACTGCGTGCCGGCGGGTTCCGGCACCGCACAAAGGTGGACATCAAATGGGTGCCCTCCGACGATTGTGAGACAGAGGCCGGCGCGCAGTCCGCGCTCGGTGATGTCGACGGGGTGCTGATCCCCGGCGGCTTCGGCATCCGGGGCATCGAGGGCAAGCTGGGCGCCATCTCCTACGCACGTAAGCGGCGCATCCCGATGCTCGGCCTGTGCCTCGGACTGCAGTGCATGGTGATCGAGGCGGCGCGCTCGGCCGGTCTCGCCGATGCCAACTCCGCGGAATTCGATCCGAACACCCCGAGCCCGGTGATCGCCACCATGGCAGATCAGGTGCGGGCGGTCGCCGGTGAGGCAGACCTGGGCGGAACGATGCGCCTCGGTGCCTATCCGGCCGTTCTGGAAGCCGACTCCATCGTTGCCGAGGCGTACGGAACGACCGACGTGTCCGAACGACACCGGCATCGGTATGAGGTGAACAACCCCTACCGCGACAAGATCGCCGAGAGCGGCCTGCGGTTCTCCGGGACGTCGCCCGACGGGCACCTGGTGGAGTTCGTGGAGTATCCGAGGGATGTGCACCCGTTCGCGGTGGCCACCCAGGCCCATCCCGAGCTCAAGAGCCGCCCCACTCGTCCACATCCGCTGTTCGTCGCGTTCATCCGCGCTGCGATGGAATACAAAGCGGCCGAGCGCCTTCCGCTGGACCCTGACAGTGAGTAGCGGGACTCCCGGGGAGGGAGAACGCCATGAGTTCCTCACCCTGGAGTCCGAGCCCGTGTACATGGGCGGCATTCTGGCGTTGCGCCGCGATCGTGTCGCGATGCCCGGCGGCGGCAGCGCGATCCGCGAGGTAGTCGAGCATTACGGGGCGGTGGCCGTCGCCGCCGTCGACGAGGTCGGACGGGTCGCGCTGGTGCATCAGTACCGCCATCCGCTCGGGCACCGGCTCTGGGAACTGCCCGCCGGCCTGCTGGATATCGCGGGGGAGGACACCCAACTGGCGGCCGCACGTGAACTGCAGGAAGAGGCCGGCGTCGAGGCCACCACCTGGCGGGTACTCGTGGACGCCGCCGCCTCACCCGGGTTCACCGACGAGGTGGTCAGGGTCTTTCTGGCCACCGGACTGTCGCATCCGGGCCGCGGCGAAAGTCATGACGAAGAGGCCGATATGACGGTGCACTGGGTGCCGTTGGCTGAGGCGGTGTCCATGGTGCTTGCCGGTGAGATCGTGAATGCCATTGCCGCGGCGGGCATTCTGGCCGCGCATGTGGCCCTCGCCGGTCATCACACACGCGCTTCGGACGCCCCCTGGCCGGATCGGCCCACGGCCTTCGCGCAACGTAAGGCCCGAATGTGACGGTGGCGGTCCGGCTCCTGGACGGTGAGATCCAGTCTTATCTGGATCACCTCGACGTGGAACGCGGCGTCGCCGCCAACACACTGAGCTCATACCGTCGCGACCTGCGCCGCTATCGGCAGCATCTCGCCGACCGCAAGATCGACCGCCTCGCCGACGTGTCCGAATCCGATGTGAGCGATTTCGTGGTCACGTTGCGCCGGGGCGACCCCGACAATGGCGTGCCGGAGCTGTCCGCGTCCTCGGCCGCCCGCGCGCTGATCGCCGTGCGTGGACTGCACCGGTTCGCAGCCCTCGAAGGGCTGGCCCCGACCGATGTCGCTCGCGCCGTCAAGCCGCCGACCCCCAATCGGCGGCTGCCCAAGAGCCTGACGATCGACCAAGTAGAGGCCCTGTTGGCCGCGGCGGGCGGAGGTGCCACGGACGGCCCGCTCGATCTTCGCAACCGCGCGCTCCTGGAACTGCTGTATTCGACCGGGGCACGCATTTCCGAGGCCGTGGGGCTCGATGTCGACGATGTCGACGTCCAGGCCCGCTCAGCCCTGCTCTGGGGCAAGGGCGGCAAGCAGCGGCTGGTGCCCGTGGGGCGCCCCGCGGTGGAAGCGCTTCAGGCCTATCTCGTACGCGGCCGTCCGGATCTGGCGCGACGAGGACGCGGTGGCGTGCCCGCGCTGTTCCTGAACTCACGGGGTGGGCGATTGTCACGCCAAAGCGCCTGGCAGGTGCTCGCCGACGCTGCCGAGCGGGCCAAGATCAGTGCCGCGGTGTCCCCGCACACGCTGCGACATTCGTTTGCAACGCACCTCTTGGAAGGTGGTGCCGATGTTCGCGTCGTGCAGGAATTACTCGGCCACGCCTCGGTGACGACGACACAGATTTACACGCTGGTCACCGTCAGTTCGCTGCGTGAAGTGTGGGCTGGTGCGCATCCCCGGGCCCGTTAGTAGTCGCCACATGCGCGGGTTGCCGCTACCGAGAGGCGTAACCCCACTAGACTTGCCCGAATGCCTTCGATGAGCCGGGTGCGCGAAGAGGGTCAAGCAGATGACCGGGAGGTGACGTGACGGACGGCAGTCTCGACGCTGACTTCCCCGCCGGCGACGGCGACCTTGACCTCACCGGTCGTCCTCACCAAGACATCCCCGAACCAAAGCCGCTGACCAGCCATGGGCCGGCCAAGGTCATCGCGATGTGCAACCAGAAGGGCGGGGTGGGTAAGACCACGTCGACCATCAATCTGGGTGCCGCGCTGGCTGGGTACGGCCGACGGGTGCTGCTCGTCGACCTGGACCCGCAGGGCGCTTTGTCGGCCGGCCTGGGAATCGCCCACCACGAACTCGAAACCACGGTGCACAACCTGCTGGTCGAGCCCCGCGTATCGGTGGACGACGTCCTCATGCGTACTCGCGTCGAGGGACTCGACCTGATCCCCAGCAACATCGACCTGTCTGCGGCCGAGATTCAGCTGGTCAACGAGGTGGGCCGGGAACACTCGCTGGCCCGCGCGCTGCACCCGGTACTCGACCGCTACGACTACGTGCTCATCGACTGCCAGCCGTCGCTCGGTCTGCTGACCGTGAACGCGTTGGCGTGCTCCGAGGGCGTCGTCATCCCGATGGAATGCGCGTTCTTCTCGCTGCGCGGGCTGGCGTTGCTCACCGACACCGTGGCCAAGGTGCGCGATCGGCTCAACCCCAAGCTGTCGGTGTCCGGAATCGTCATCACCATGTTTGACGCCCGCACCCTGCACGCGCGTGAGGTGATGGCCCGGGTCATCGAGGTATTCGGTGACCAGGTCTTCCACACCGTCATCACCCGCACGGTCCGCTTCCCGGAAACCAGCGTGGCGGGGGAGCCCATCACGACGTGGGCACCCAAATCCTCCGGTGCCCAGGCGTACATCTCGTTGGCTCGCGAGGTAATCGACCGGTTCGAATCGTGACGGTTGAGGTACCGGAAGCGCTGACTATGTCTGATCCGGTCGCGACTTCCATGGAGCCCTCAGTCTCCGACTCCGCTGCGCTGGAACCGGAACCGAAGGCCGCCGATACGCACGGCTTCCGGATTCATCTCACAAACTTCGAGGGTCCGTTCGACCTTCTGCTGCAGCTCATTTCGCAGCATCGGCTCGACGTCACCGAGGTCGCGTTACATCAGGTGACCGATGAGTTCATCGCTTACACCAAGACGTTGGGCGACACCTACAGCCTGGACGAGGTCACCGCCTTCTTGGTCGTGGCGGCCACCCTGCTGGACCTGAAGGCGGCGCGGTTGCTGCCCTCGGGCCAGGTGGACGACTCCGACGACCTGGCCCTGCTGGAAATTCGTGACCTGCTGTTCGCGCGGCTGCTGCAATACCGGGCGTTCAAGCATGTGGCGGAGATGTTCGCCGAACTGGAGGCTGCGGCGCTGCGCTCGTACCCGCGCGCGGTGGCGTTGGAGGAGCGGTTCAGCGAGCTGCTTCCGCCGGTCCACCTCGGGCTCGATGGGGAGCAATTCGCCCAGCTTGCCGCCGGTGCGTTCACCCCCCGGCCGGTGCCGACGGTGGGTCTGAGCCATCTGCATATTCCCCGGGTTTCGGTGCCTGAGCACGCCAAACGGATGGTCGAACTGCTGTCCGCGCGGGGCGCCGGACAGTGGATGACGTTCACGGAGCTGGTCGCCGAATGCGCGGCACCGATCGAGATCGTGGCCCGCTTCCTGGGCGTCCTCGAGCTCTACCGCTCCAAGGCGGTACTATTCGAGCAATCCGAACCGCTTGGACCGCTCCAAGTTTCATGGACCGGTGAGCGCCCGGCGCAGGATGATCTAGAAAAGGCAGTGGACTACGCATGAGTGAGCAGACGATCCCTGTCGAGGGGTCGCGGGAGTCCACTGATCTCGACGCCCCCGTCGACACCGAGATCAGCGCCCTGGAATCCGACTCGGAAGCCTCTGGCGACGCCGAATCGGGTGCGGACGAATTCGTCCCGATGGCCGATGAGGAACTCATCAGCACTCTCGAAGCCCTCTTGCTGGTGGTGGACACACCCATCAGTGCCTCGGCGGTGGCAGCGGTCGTCGCCCAGCCACTGGACCGCGTAGCCGAAGCGCTGCAACG
Organism: Mycobacterium sp. D16Q16; assembly: GCF_002013745.1. NCBI lineage: Bacteria > Bacillati > Actinomycetota > Actinomycetes > Mycobacteriales > Mycobacteriaceae > Mycobacterium > Mycobacterium sp. D16Q16. The sequence goes on along the minus strand of NZ_MAEY01000026.1, from coordinate 8,390 downwards.
GATTTCCGAGATCCTGACCGATCGCGCCAGCGGAATAGACCTTCGTGAGACCGTGGACGGCTGGCGTATGTACACCCGTGCCCAGTACGCCCCCTACGTCGAGAAGCTGCTGCTGGACGGTGCACGTTCCAAGCTGACCCGTGCCGCACTCGAGACCCTTGCCGTGGTGGCCTATCGACAGCCGGTGACCAGATCCCGCGTCAGTGCCGTCCGCGGCGTGAACGTCGATGCCGTGATGCGGACGCTGCTGATGCGCGGGTTGATCGCCGAATCCGGCACCGATGATGAATCCGGCGCTGTGATGTTCCGCACCACCGAGCTGTTCCTGGAGCGGCTCGGGCTGACCTCATTGACGGACCTTCCCGATATCGCACCGCTTCTTCCCGATATCGACGTGATCGACGACCTATCCGAAAACCTCGGCGACGAGCCGCGGTTCGCGCGGCTCGACCGGACGCCCGCTGACGGCGCCGCACCCGCCTTTACTGTTGATCAGGACTGAAATGAGCGAAGAGGGAATTCGACTCCAGAAGGTGTTGTCGCAAGCGGGAATTGCGTCACGCCGGGTAGCCGAGCGGATGATCTATGAGGGTCGCGTCGAAGTGGACGGTCAGATCGTGACCGAACAGGGCAGGCGAATCGATCCGGCGGTCAACGTGGTTCGTGTCGACGGCGCACGCGTGATCATGAACTCCGAGCTGGTGTACCTGGCGCTCAACAAGCCCTACGGCATGCTGTCGACCATGTCGGACGACCGGGGTCGCCCCTGCATCGGGAAGCTGATCGAGGAGCGGGTGCGAAGCAATCAGGGCGTCCGCAATGTGGGGCGCCTCGACGCCGAGACCGTCGGGCTGATCCTGCTCACCAATGACGGAGAGCTGACTCACCGTCTTATGCACCCCTCCTACGAGGTGCCCAAGACGTATATCGCCACGGTGGCAGGCACGGTGCCGCGTGGCCTCGGCAGACAGCTGCGTGATGGCGTGGAGCTCGCCGACGGACCGGCGAAGATTGACGATTTCAAGTTCCTCGGCACCGTGGACGGCCAGACCATGATCCAGCTGACCCTGCATGAGGGACGCAATCGCATCGTGCGGCGGATGCTCGACGCCGTGGGTCATCCGGTGTTGGAGCTGGTGCGCACCAAGATCGGCGATGTGGTGCTGGGCAATCAACGTCCCGGGAGCCTGCGCGCTCTGGGCCGCGACGAGATCGGCTCGCTGTACAAGGCGGTGGGCTTGTGACGCGCGTCGTGGTCGCCATCGACGGCCCGTCCGGCACCGGAAAATCTTCGGTGGCCAAGGAATTGGCCCGGCAGCTCGGCGCCGCATATCTGGACACCGGGGCCATGTACCGGATCGTGACGCTCTGGGTGCTGCGCGCCGGTATCGACCTCGACGATCCCGCAGCCATCTCCGCTGCCACCGAACAGGTTCCCATGTCGGTGGGATCCGATCCCGATGCGCAGACAGCTCTGCTGGCGGGAGAAGATGTTTCAACTCCCATCCGGGGAACCGAGGTGACCGGCGCGGTCTCCGCGGTGTCTGCGGTACCGGCAGTACGCGAGCGGCTAGTGCGGCGGCAGCGCGAGCTGGCCGAGGGCAGTGGTGGCGCGGTGGTGGTAGAGGGCCGCGATATCGGTACCGTCGTGCTCCCCGATGCCGACGTAAAGATCTATCTCACCGCATCGGCACAGGCCCGGGCTCAGCGCCGTAATGCGCAGAACGTTTCCGGCGGCGGAGCCGACGAGTACGAGCGCGTGCTCGCCGACGTGCAGCGCCGCGATCATTTGGACTCGACACGAGCGGTGTCGCCATTGCGTCCGGCCGAGGACGCGGTGGAGATCGACACCAGCGATATGACACAGGACCAGGTCGTGGCCCACCTGCTGGACTTGGTGCGAACAAAGGCAGGGGCATCCCGATGACCGACGGCACATGGGTCGATGAAAGCGAGTGGGAACTCGACGAATTCGCCGAAGACGAGGCGGCCGAGGAACCGAGTGCCCCGCCCGCCGTGGTGGCGGTGGTCGGCCGCCCCAATGTCGGCAAGTCGACATTGGTGAACCGGATCATCGGGCGGCGCGAAGCGGTTGTCCAAGACATACCCGGGGTGACCAGGGACCGTGTCTCGTATCCCGCCGAATGGATGGATCGCCGATTCACCGTGCAAGACACCGGTGGGTGGGAGGCCGATGCCTCCGGCCTGCAACAGCTCGTAGCAGAACAGGCGCGGCACGCGATGGCGACCGCGGATCTCATCATCCTGGTGGTCGACGCCACGGTCGGTGCAACCTCAACAGACGAAGACGCGGCGAAGCTGCTGCGCCGCTCGGGTAAGCCAGTTTTCCTGGCCGCCAACAAGGTTGATAGCGACCGGGCCGAGGCCGACGCGGCAACGCTGTGGTCTCTGGGATTGGGTGAGCCCTTTCCCATCAGCGCTATGCACGGGCGTGGGGTCGCGGATCTGCTCGACCGCGTGGTCGCGGACCTGCCTCAGGTGTCCGCACGCGGATCGGGGGAGGGTGGCCCGCGACGCGTGGCTCTCGTCGGAAAACCCAACGTGGGCAAGAGCTCTCTGCTGAATAAGCTCTCGGGGGACCAGCGGTCGGTGGTGCACGATACCGCCGGAACGACCGTTGACCCCGTGGACACCTTGATCGAACTCGACGGCAAGACTTGGCGTTTCGTCGATACGGCCGGTCTGCGCCGCAAGGTCGGACAGGCCTCCGGTCATGAGTACTACGCCTCGCTGCGCACCCATGGGGCCATCGAGGCCGCCGAGGTCGCGATCGTGCTCCTGGACGCATCCCAGCCCATCACCGAACAGGACCAGCGAGTGCTGTCCATGGTGGTCGAGTCCGGGCGCGCATTGGTACTCGCGTTCAATAAATGGGATCTGGTGGACGAGGATCGTCACGACCTCCTTGAACGTGAAGTAGACCTTCAGCTTTCGCAGCTCAGCTGGGCGCAACGCGTGAACATTTCGGCGAAGAGCGGCCGGGCACTCCAGAAATTGGTGCCCGCGCTGGAGTCTGCGCTGCGCTCCTGGGATTCGCGAATTTCCACCGGTCAGCTCAATACCTGGGTCAAGGAAGTGGTTGCCGCGACGCCGCCTCCGGTGCGCGGCGGGAAGCAGCCGCGCGTGTTGTTCATCACGCAGGCCACGTCACGGCCACCGACCTTCGTGCTCTTCACCACCGGTTTCCTCGAGGCGGGGTACCGCCGATTCCTTGAGCGCAGACTGCGCGAAAGCTTCGGCTTCGAAGGCACTCCCATCAGGGTGAATGTTCGGATGCGCGAGAAGCGCGGACCCAAGCGCTAGCTGCCGATGAGATAGCAACGGGCGCAAGCTAAAAGACCTCATGCACATTGCCTTCTCAGGCTCCGTTCACCGAATATTCGCGCTCGTGTTGAGATCTACCCGATCGGAATCGCCCACTTTTTCGGTTTGCCGACCTAGGCTGGTTTGACCGTCTACCATCCTGCGGCGGTAGCAAAACCACCTACGAAAGGCGCAACACAGTGGCGGACACACTCACCCAGGGTCAGAAGCTGGATTCGGGACAGAGCCTCACCTCGAACAACGGCGCGTACACGCTGACTCTGCAGGATGACGGCAACCTGGTTCTGACTGACGGCGGCAGCCCCGTTTGGGCCTCGGACACCAGCGGACACACCGCTGGCCACGCAGAGGTGCAGGGCGACGGCAACTTCGTCGTCTACGACAACGGTGGTGGCGCGCTGTGGAGCAGCAACACCGAGGGTCGCTCCGACGTGAAGCTGGTTCTGCAGGACGACCGCAACCTGGTGCTTTACGCAGGCGCGGATTCCGTCTGGTCTTCGGGCACTCAGACCGACACCCCGGTCGCACCGGCCACCGAGTCCGTTGAGGTTGCTCCTGCAGCCGTGGAGGAGCCTGCTCCTGCCCCGGAGCCCCGCACCTACACCGTCGTGTCGGGAGACACCCTGTGGGCCATCGCCGAGCGTTTCTACGGTGACGGCAACCAGTACCAGAAGATTGCCGACGCGAGCGGGGTTGCCAACCCCGATCTGATTCAGCCGGGTCAGGTTCTGACCATCCCGGAGTAATCACGCCGGCTTAAGCAAGCAGCTTGATGTAAGCCTCTTGGCCCCATCGGCCCCGTCGGGTTAACCCCCGGCGGGGCCGATGTCGTTCTACTCCCGTAAGTAGCCGTCGGGGTGGTGGAACCAATTGATCCGCGGGACGCGCGCCGGATCAACATGTACCGGTGGAATCCACCACGTACGGCCGTCTGGACCGCGGATGGCCCGCCAGTGGTGATCCTTGGGCCCCAGAAGCTTGTGATGTCCCTCGCAGCTGAGGGTGAGTGCGTCCACGTCGGTCTTGCCGCCGTAGGCCCACTCGTCCATGTGGTGCACCTGGCAGTGATACGCCGACCGGTCACATCCTGGGTAGGTGCAGCCACGGTCCTTGGCGGTCAACACGATTCGCTGGTCCTCGCTGGCAATCCGTTTCGCCCGGCCCAGATGCAGAGCGCGCCCGTCGTCGTCGAAGATGGCCAGGTAGTGATGGGCGTGACCGGCCATCCGGATGAGATCTGTGATCGGCAGCAGTGACCCTTCGCCGCCTACGGCGTGGCCCGCCCCCGCTTCGAGTTCCCGCAGTGTTGTCGTGATGACCGTCGTCACCGGCAGCCCGCGGTGGCGGCCCAGCTCGCCCGATGACAACACAGACCGACACACCGCCTTAAGCGCGTCGTGTTGCCGCTGGGCGACCGATCGGGCATCGCGTCGCACTGCTTCGGCATCGGGATTGCCATCTATGCAAGGTGTTTCGCCTTCGGAGTTGCATACGCCGGGTGCTGCGTACTTGGCGAAGATCGCGTCGAGGTAGGAACGCAGTTCGGGATCCAGGTCGAATGCCCCGGGCGTCATGAGATCCGCACCTTGACGCCCCATCCGGAACCCTCGTCGTCGGGCCCGGTCAACGTCCCCGGTAAGACTGCCATCGGGATCCAGATAGGCCAGGAGGCGCTCTGCGGCCCGGCGCAGCTCGTCCGGCCGGAGTGTTCCCGTGAGCCCGGCGAGCTGCTTCTCGGCGGCCGCTCGCGTTACCGCATCCACCGCATGGGGGAGTCGATCCCAGAACTGCCGGATGACCGCAATGTGGTCATGTCCCGCGGTACCCGCTTGTTGTGCCGCGGCGGTCGCCGCGAGCACCGGCTCGATCGGTTCGCCACTGAGAGATGCTGTGGGGGCCAACTCCGCGGCATCCCGAATGCGCCGACGCGCCTCCGAACGAGTGATCCGCAGCGTGTCGGCGAGCACATCCACCAGACTGGTTCCACCGAACTGGCCCGGGACATGCTCCGCCACCAGCCCATTGACGATTCCATGCGTTGTGGCGGGGATTCTCCGAACGATCCTCTCGACCTCGCGAAGAATGGTTAGTCGTTCATAGTGGGTCAGAGCCCGCGCATCGAGTTCGGACAGCGCGTCAACAGCAGCGGCCAGCCCCGCGAGGGCTCCATCTGCATCGATATCCACTGTCGAACTCATGTTCGAATAATAGGGCGCCACTCCGACAATCGGCCGCCAAATGTTGCGGATGTTTTTGTTGTGACACAAGTGATTTCAGGATCTGCGCACCGCCGAGGGGAATCCGAGTTCAGGATCTCGCCAGACCTACGGTAGGCTTCCGTCTGCTGCTCATAGCGGCGGCGGGCTGTGGCGCAGCTTGGTAGCGCACTTGACTGGGGGTCAAGTGGTCGCAGGTTCAAATCCTGTCAGCCCGACCAGGTACGAGGTGGTTTTCATGCCCCAACTGACGTCAGTTGGGGCGCTGCGGGGTCAGCGACGACTCGGGTTGAAGCTCTTATGGACGATTTCCAGGTGGTTGCCGTCGACGTCGCCGATGTTGGCCGGGTAATAGCCCCGACCGTAGTAAGTTCGCACGGCCGGCTCGCCCTCGCTGTCTGCGACGACTCCGATGTACAAGCCGGTCGGGCACGCTGTCAGGCCCACCTGCCGACGCTTAGTTTCCAGGCTCGCGCCAATCCAGGGGTCTCAGTGTCGTTGCATAGAACAAGAGCGAACGGGTGGGGTCTGTCACCGCAATGTAGACGTGGTCGATCAAGAATGTCTGCTCACGTGAACCGTGTTGCCTGACTGCTCGCACGCCCCATGCGGAGTGTCTCCAGCAGCTGCCGGTACGGTCCGACGACGTAGGCGGTATCCCCGGCCGCCAGCCGGGTGTCTCGACGCGGGTGCAGCCGGATTGGCGTACCGTTCCGGCTGATCGCTACAACCCTTGTCCGCGTCGATAAATCGGCCATCCGCATACCGTCCAGCTCGCTGCGGTCTTCCACGAACACCCCACCGACGGTGAAGGATTGCTGACCGACCGAGAACGTGCTCAGCACATGCAGCCCCATGGCGGCACCGATGAACCACGGCGCCGCGAGATCGACGGTTGAGCGGACGTTACCGAACCCGAACCGCTGAGCCACCGCAGTGCTGAGATTGCGGTCGAAGATCCGCAACACCACCGGGACATCAGACCATCTGGCGCCCAACCGGTTCCGCAACACGATGCCTGTCTCGATATTGACCATATCGTCGTGGGTGAGCACCGCAACCGCCTGCGCCCCATCGATCTGCGCCGCATCCCATGTCTGCGGCAGGGTCGCGTCGCCGAATATGACGGGGATTCCCAGATCGGCGACAGTCGCCAGATACCTGTTGTTCTCGGACTGTTCGATCACGGCGACGTCGTGCCCGGCGGCCTTCAGGTCCTGCGCCACCCGGATGCCGAACGACCCCAGGCCGACCACGATGACATGGTTGGTGAGATTCCGGACCTTACGCCGTCCCGAATTCTGGGCGATGCGCTGCGATAACAGCAGGTCCACGACGAACGCCATGACCACCGCCGTCGTCGCAATCCCGGCGAACATCAGGAAGATGCTGAACAATCGCAACCAGGTCGGCTGGTTGGCGAAGCTGAAGTCCCCGTAGCCCACCGTCGCGATTGTTTCGGTCGAAAAATACAGCGCATCCACGTAACTCATTCCGGGCCGCTGATACGTGTACCGCAGCAGCACCGTGGCCCCGGCCAACAATGCCATCGCAATCCCCAGCGCGCGGAAGAAGATCGGGTTCATGTCCTCCCGGAACGCACGGATGCCGAGCAGTAGCCGCGACACTCCAGAGCGCCGGCCCCCGGACGACATCGTGCCTGATGCCGGCGTCATGCCTTGGGCGGCGAGCTCGTCGACGGTTCCGATCATGGCAGTCCAGTCGCCGCGGCGCACCTGCAAATCCCGTCCTGGGCACGCCACCACTTGGTCGGGAGTGGACGAGCCGTGCCCGTGCACCACGGCAACCGGAGCCAGGTCGCCGTACAACTCGCGCAACGTACCGTCACGCGGCGCATCGGTTCCGGAAATGATGAAGTCCGTACCGGCCGCTGTGATGGTGTGAGTAGTGCGGCGCAGACAGGCCTCGACTACCGAAGGAGCAGCCAGGTCGGCGACACCGAGCACCGCGCCCGGTCCTCCGTCCACCGCGACGGCCTCGCGAAGTACGTCATTGACCATACGGATAACCACACGCACTGTCGGGTTGAGTTGTCGCGCCAGCAGGGCGATTTCGAGATTCTGGGCATCATCAGACCCGGCACACACGATCGCTGCGGCGGCCGCGATCTCCACTTCGCCCAGACCACCGACGCTGTCCAACGCGGCGACGACGACACCGGCGGTCCAGAGCTCTTCCGCGATCCGGATCGCCAGTGCGTCTTTGCCAAAGACGATGGTATGTCTCTCCACCCTTGGTGACATTAGCGCGTAGAGACCGCCTTCACACGACAGACCGCACGACTATCCGCAATAGAAGCTGCACGGGCGCAGAGTGGCCGGGGAACGAAACCAACTGAGCGCAAATATCATCCGGTGTTGTGCGAATGTCAGAGAGCGTCGGCACCCTGCTCGCCGGTGCGCACCCGCACCACCGAGTCAACCGGGCTCACCCATACCTTGCCGTCGCCGATCTTGCCGGTGCGTGCGGCGGTCAGGATGACCTCGACGACCTTGTCGACAGCATCATCGTCAACAAGGACCTCGATCTTGACCTTCGGCACGAAGTCGACCGAGTATTCGGCGCCGCGGTACACCTCGGTGTGGCCCTTCTGCCGGCCGTAGCCCTGCACCTCGCTGACCGTCATGCTGGGGTTACCGGTTTGTCCGAGTTGGGTCTTGATGTCCTCGAGCGTGAACGGTTTGACTATCGCTGTAACGAGTTTCACGTCCCTCATGCCTCTCTATGGGAGATGAGGGGGCGTCCCTCTGTCTGCGCGACTCCGAAATTCCCGATGACTGATCCGACGCCGAGCGCGACGAAGTCGTA